>NZ_DAOSEH010000016.1:0-34622 GCF_035363035.1 Mesotoga sp.
CTCTGGCAACTGCTGATGAGGAGCATGCTGGGTTGACCTATGCTGTAGGAGACATCCACGGTTGCCTCGACGTTTTGAGAAGACTTGTACAGTCTCTGGAGGCAAAGAGTTCCGATGTCTTCGTTTTTATCGGTGACTACGTTGACAGAGGGCCCGATTCGAAAGGTGTCATCGACTATCTGATAGCCCTTTCGGAAAGATACGAATGTCATTTCATTAGAGGCAACCATGAACAGATGTTTCTTGATTATCTAAGGCGAGAACCGGGTGCAATGATCTGGGCATACAACGGTATGGAGAGAACCTTAATGAGTTATGGAAGTTTGAGGGCCGTTCCCGACTGTCACATCGATTTTCTCAACAGAACTGTCTACAGCTACACGATAAAGAAGTTCGTTTTTGTTCATGCCGGTGTCAGGCCGGGGATACCGCTCGAAGAGCAAGAAGAGCGAGACTTGCTGTGGATTAGAGAGCCTTTTCTAAGCAATCGCAACCCGATCAAGGGTAAGACAGTAATCTTCGGACACACACCACAATTCGGCGGGCCGTTGATCGAAAAAAGTAAAATAGGAATAGACACCGGCTGTGTCTATGGAGGTTACCTTACGGCGTACAGGATCGAAGATAGACACTGGGTGTGCGAGAAATGAAAACGGGCGGAAGGTCTTCCGCCCGTTTTTCTTGATGGATCGATATATCAGGGGTAGATGCCTCTCAGTTTAGTCGCGAGTGCAACTTTCTCTATAGCATCTACGTAGGCTGCAGACCTCATATCGATGTCGTACTTGTTCGCCGTTGAGGCTACGGAGTTGAAGGCTTCCTTCATGATCTTGTGGAGAGCCCTTCTCACATCTTCGATATCCCAGAAGTAATGCTGCAGACCCTGGACCCATTCGAAGTAAGAGACTGTGACTCCACCGGCGTTTGCAAGGAAATCCGGAACGATGAAGATGTTCTTGGAGAGTATTATTTCATCCGCTTCGGGCGTTATCGGGCCGTTGGCTCCTTCGACTATTATCTTGGCCTTGATATCGCCGGCATTATTCGCCGTTATGGCGTTTTCGAGTGCCGCGGGGACGAGAATATCGACATCCAGAGTCAACAGATCGTTGTTGCTGATTTTCTGACCCTTTGGATAACCTTCGATGACACCCTTGTTCTGGTCTCTGTAGGCTATCACTTCATCGATATCAAAACCGGCAGGATTGTACAGACCACCGGAAACGTCGCTAAGGGCAACCACTTTAGAGCCTATCTCTTCGCTTATCAGTTTCGCCGCGAAAGAACCGACGTTTCCGAAACCCTGAACCGCGAAGGTGGCGTTTTTCGGATCCATGCCCTTGTACTTTGCAGCCTCTTCGGCGATGACTCTGACTCCTCTTCCAGTAGCTTCCGGTCTTCCCTTCGAACCGCCAATTTCCAGCGGTTTACCGGTGACTATGCCGAGAACGGAGTGGCCAACGTTCATCGAATAAGTGTCCATGTACCAGGACATTATCTGTGCGTTGGTGTTAACGTCCGGTGCGGGTATATCCTCGTTCTCTCCAATGATTATCTGTATCTCCGAAAAGTAGCGTCTGGAAAGCCTTTCCAATTCACCCATCGAGAGTTCCTGAGGATTTACGCAGACTCCACCCTTGCCTCCGCCGTAAGGAATACCGACTACGGCACACTTCCAGGTCATCCAAAAAGCCAGTGCCTTTACTTCGTCCAGGGTGACGTTTTGATGGTATCTGATTCCGCCCTTCGCCGGACCTCTTGCAACGTTGTGCTGAACTCTATGGCCGGTGAATACTTTTATCTCGCCGTTATCCATTCTCACCGGGAAATTCACCGTGAGTTCCCGCTTCGTTGAAGTGAGAACCTGTCGCATACTGCTGCTCAGTTTCATTACATCAGCAGCTTTGTTGAACTGCTTCAGTGCATTTTCAAACAAACTTATCTCGGCCACGAAAATACCTCCTGCTCCTTGTTTTTGGTGTCATACCATTTGAATTTTATGATTATATTCAGAGCTTCACAAATCCACGTACGGTCAAAAGGAGACGCTTAAAGTCAATTAAAGACTCCTATGTGTTCTTTTCAAGGCGAGTTTTCTCTATGCTAGCAACTATCAAAAAAAAGCGAGGAGAAAACCTCGCTCTGGTACCCCCAGAAGGAATCGAACCTTCATCTGCGGATTAGGAATCCGCCATTCTATCCGTTGAACTATAGGGGCGCAACGTGGAGATTATAGCATCACGTTCAAGCCTTTTCAACAGCTTCTCTGCTACAATTGGAAAGTGCTGATCTAGATTGATCGACGGGATTTTGTACAGATCCAGAGAGAGGTGGACACATTTGGAAAGAATTGTGGCTCTTGAATCTACGGTTATCGCTCACGGACTTCCCTTTCCCGAGAACGTCAACACCGCACTCGAAATGGAAAGAGCGGTGAGAGAGAATGGAGGTCTGCCAAAAACCATAGGCATAATCGATGGAGATGTAAGGATCGGTCTTCAAAAAGAAGAGATACTTTCACTCGCGAAAGCGAGCGACGTGATGAAGGTCGGGACGGCCGAGGTAGCCTACGCGACGGCACTCAAGAGAAAGGCCGCGACGACAGTCAGCGCGACTATGTTTCTGGCAAGACTTCACGGTATCTCCGTCTTCTCCACCGGAGGGATAGGTGGTGTACACAGAGATATCGACTGGGATGTTTCACAGGATATCATCGAGCTGTCCAGAAACGATATCATAGTTGTATCGGCGGGTGTCAAGAGCATCCTCGATGTTCAAAAGACCCTGGAGTTTCTAGAGACGTTTCAGGTGACGGTTCTGGGCTACAGAACCGACTATTTTCCGCTTTTCCATTGTAGAGACAGTCAGTACAAGCTCAATCTACGGGTGGACTCACCAGAAGAAGTGGTGGAAGTTCTGAAGGAGAAGAGGCGTCTTGGAATAAAAGGCGGAATTCTGGTCGCCAATCCGATACCCGAAGAGTCGGCAATAGGTTTGGACGAAATCAACCACCTGGTCGATCAGGCCGTGTCCTTGGCCAGAAAAGAGGGGGTAGGCGGCAAGGCCCTGACTCCCTACCTTTTGAGCAAAATCGGTTTTCTCTCGGATGGAAAAACTCTCCGTGCAAATATATCCCTTCTGATAAACAACGCCGCTCTCGGCGGGAAAATAGCGGCCTCTCAGGCGTGGGTCGTATGAATTATATACTTAAGAATTCACGGGTCTATTCCGTTGATACTGGTGAGTTTAGCGACAGGGATCTGTACATAACCGACGGTAGAATTTCAGATAGAGCCGGTCCGGAATCCCTAACCATGGACCTGTCCGGTAAATTCATATATCCGGGATTCGTTGATTCTCACGCTCACCTGATCGGGACGGGGCTGGAGAAGATGGCAGTTGATCTGCGAAATTGCAGATCGATGGAGGATCTTCGCTCGCGGCTGCAGATAGAAAGTCATCTCGTCAGGGCCAGAGGCTGGGATCAGGAGACTCTGGGCTTTTTACCGGAACGTCGGATTCTGGACAGGATCACTTCGCAGCCGGCCGTTCTCGTCAGAAGATGCGGTCATGTGGCCACTGTCAACTCGGCGGTCATAGATCGTTTCTCGCTCGAAGCGCTGGACGGTCTGGATGAAACCGATATCGAGACTGGTGTGATCAAGGAAAGGGCACTCGAAAGATTGAACTCGATTGTGAAGTTAGCCCCCGAAGAGGTCGAGGAGGCCATACGCAGGGGAAGCGTGGAGTTTCTGAAGTACGGAGTAACCTGTGTTCACAGTGATGATCTTCATGGTATGGAACTTGAGACGCTGGTTGAGAGTTTGAAGCGAATAGACAACATAAGAGTATTCGAAAAGATAGCCGTGGAAAGACCTGATCAGCTTTCGATGGTCAGTATGGCCAGAAACGGAGAAACGAGGTTTTTCAAAGTTATCGCCGCGAAGATATATCTGGACGGCTCTCTCGGAGCAAGGACAGCGGCTATGAAAGAACCGTATTCCGATTCGCCCCGTGAAACTGGTGTCCTATACATGGATTGCGAAACTCTGAAAAGTATCGTCGAAAGGGCCGACCGTGAAGGAATTCAACTATGTATCCATGTTATCGGCGATAGATCGCTGGAAGAAGCGTTGAAAGCCTTTCACGGTTCTAGAGCCCTTGAATTGAAGCACCGACTGATACACGTACAGATAGCATCTCCGGAAGAGATCCACAGAATCGCCGACCTGGGATTGACGGCTTCGATTCAGCCGGTTTTCTTCGATTCCGACGCACATATCGCTCCCGGCCGTTTTGGAGAGGCACGGATAAAAAATGCTTACCCTTTCAGACGAATGAGGGACGCGGGAATCAGAATGGCTCTTTCGACCGATTCGCCAGTTGAAAGTCCTTCTGTACTGCCGAATCTGGTATCGGCCGATAGATTCTTTCAAAGAAGAGACTCGCTGGAGATGTACACAAAGGCCGGTTACTGTCTGGCAAACAGGGAGGAGAGGGGCTCTCTACTTCCCGGCGACGAGGCAGATTTCTTTGTTTCTTCCGTGAATCTTCTGGATGGCATGGGGGAGGCGGAATCGGAAATAACCTTCGTAGATGGAAAAATAGTTTACCATACTGCAAATCGGCAATTGTACACAAAATAAGATTCGGGGTGGTCTCTTCAGAGTTTCGTTAAAGTTAAATTAAAGAAAACTATCTTGAATAATCCCGATGAAACTGCTAGAATTATAATGAAAAAAGGCGGCTTAATGCCGCCCTCTGGTGGGCTCGGGTGGAGTCGAACCACCGACCGCCCGGTTATGAGCCGGAAGCTCTAACCAAACTGAGCTACGAGCCCGAACACAGAATTGATTATAATATCCCTCTTGGCTTATGTCAAGGGGTTCAGGAGATGATCATATGCTTGATAGCAGTCTTGCAGGACTTCAGACATCTATTGATCCCGTTCAAGAAATGACAATCAGGTATCCCAGAATCCTTGTCATAAAGGCAGCATTCGCTCTTCTCAAAGATGGAAAGTCTATTGAACATAGAGATCTTGAGAAAACTCTGCAGTTGTTTCTTTCAAAATGATCGTGTATAGAGCGTCTTTCATTTTTTCATCCTCAGATGAAACGAGAGGTTCATTATATCCGAAGGAGTGATACCGGGTATTCTCATCGCCTGCGCGAGAGATTCCGGAGCCGTTTTTTTGAGTTTTTCCCTTCCCTCGGTCGAGAGATTGGCCACTTCATCGTAGTTCAGGGTTCTAGGAATGGACTCGTTTTCCAGCTCGCCCAGCCTGTTGATCTCCTCTTTCAACCTTTCCACATATCCACCGTACCTGGTTTCTATATCGACCTGTTCGATCAAATCTTGATCCTTAAGTGGCTGAGGATCGAATTCCTCGAGATCGTTGTATCCGATGCCGGCCCTCCTCAGCAGGGAGATGAACTTTACGGTTGTATCGATCGCTGTGCTTCCGGCTTTAACGAGAAGATCGTTGAGTCTTCCCGAAGGTTTTATAGAAATTTTCGAGAGTCTGTCGATCTGCTTCGCGACTTCTTCCTTCAATCTGCAAATCTTTTCGAAAAACCATTTCGGTATCAGTCCATACCTGTATCCGTACTCGACCAATCTGAGACTGGCGTTGTCGTGTCTCAACAGGAGTCTGTACTCGGCCCTGGAGGTGAGCAATCTGTAAGGTTCGTCCACTCCCCTGGTGACAAGGTCGTCTATCATGACGCCGATGTAAGCCTCCGATCGCCCCACGATCATTTGCCGGAGACCGAGCAGCTTTGCGGAGGCGTTTATCCCTGCCAGAAGTCCCTGGCCGGCGGCCTCTTCGTAGCCGCTCGTCCCGTTGACCTGACCGGCGAAGTAGAGATTCTCGACAATCTTGCTTTCAAGCGTCGGGTACAGTTGCGTCGGATCTATGTAATCGTATTCTACGGCGTAGGCCGGCCTGACAATCTCGGCCTTTTCAAGACCGGGGATGGTTCTGATCATCTCCAGCTGTGTTTCATAAGGCAGACTCGTGGACAGGCCATTCAGATAATACTCGTTGCTCGAAGCGCTCTCCGGTTCGACAAAGAGTTGATGGCTGTCTTTCGAGGAAAATTTTATTACCTTGTCCTCTATTGACGGACAGTAACGCGGTCCGCGTGAATTTATAAGCTTTACGTCTCCATACAGTGGAGAGAAGTGGAGGTCTCTTTTTATTATTTCGTGGGTCTTATCGTTGGTTCTCGTTAGCCAGCAAGGGTGATTGTTTTCGAGCACAAAGGGCTCGCTGAAGTGTGAAAAGGCCAGCGGAGAGCTTGACGTGTCCTGACGTTCCATCCTTTCGAAATTTATGGACCGGCCGGCGATCCTCGCTGGAGTACCTGTTTTGAAGCGTCTTACGTTGAATCCCAGCTTTATAAGCGAACGGGATAATTCTGTCGCGGGGAACTCTCCGAGTCTTCCGGCCGGAAATTCCCTGGGGCCTATGAAGATCTTCCCTCCCAGGAAGGTCCCGGTGGTGACGATCACAGCTTTAGCCGAGTATTTTAGACCGAAGTGCGTCGTTACGGCGACGATCCGCCCGTTTTCGGCTTCGATGTCCGTAACTATTCCGCTCTGGAGCGATAAATCGTTTTGTTCCTCAAGCTTTCTCTTCATTAGTTTACTGTATTCGTATTTATCTATCTGTGCCCTCAGGGCCCTGACGGCCGCACCTTTGCTTGTATTCAAAACTCTTATGTTCAAAGATGTTTCGTCTGTATTTTTGGCCATCTCTCCACCCAGGGCGTCTATCTCTCTAACGACGACCCCCTTTGCGGGGCCGCCGATGGCGGGGTTGCAGGGTGCCCATCCGACCGTATCGAGATTTATGTTCAGAACCAGTGTTCTCAGACCCATACGGGAGCTTGAAAGTGCCGCCTCTATACCGGCGTGACCGGCTCCGATGACAACTATGTCAAATTCGTAATCTCTTTTATTTGAACACATAACATCACTCCTCTATCATAGTATTGTACACAGAGAGGGGGCATCGATTTGAGAAAAGTCTGTTTCGTTGATACTACGATGCGAGATGCGCATCAATCTTTACTGGCTACGAGGGTTACGACGGGTGAGCTTCTAGAGGTAGCTGCCCTGGTAGATAGAGTGGGTTACCACGCCGTCGAGGTCTGGGGAGGCGCGACCTTTGATTCCTGCGTGAGGTATTTGAACGAGAATCCCTGGGAAAGATTGGACGCTCTGAAGGGTGAGTTCAAGAACACAAAACTCCAGATGCTTCTCAGGGGTCAAAACCTTCTCGGATACAGGAACTACGCGGATGATGTAGTCGATCTCTTCGTCGAAACGATGTCCAGGCACGGCATAGATATCGTCAGGGTCTTCGATGCGCTGAACGACTTCAGAAACCTCGAGAAATCGACTCAGGCCATCAAGAAGTACGACATGCATCTCCAGATAGCCATGTCCTATACCACTAGCCCGGTGCACAGTATCGAGTATTTCGTCGAGCTCTCCGACAGAGCGATCGAATTCGGTGCCGATTCGCTATGTATAAAGGACATGGCGGGCCTTCTAAAACCCGGTACGGCATACGAGCTCGTCTCGGAGATAAAGAAGCGGCATGCCATTCCCCTTGAAGTGCATTCCCATTTCACTACCGGCCTGGCCGACATGACTTACCTCAAGAGTGCGGAGGCCGGAGCCGACTATCTAGACACGGCAACCTCCTCTATGGCCTTCGGCACCTCGCAACCCGGTGTTGAGAGTCTCTGGACGGCACTGGCAGACATCGGGCTGGCAGAAAAGCCGGATTATAGATTGCTGGAAGAGATAAACGGTTACTTTGAAAAGGTTAGGAGAAACCATAAAGGTACCGACGCCGGATTCACCATCAACACTTCCGTGCTTGAAAACCAGATCCCCGGAGGGATGTATTCGAACCTGATAAATCAGCTGAAAGCGCAGAACATGCAGGAAAGATTTCCCGAGGTTCTTGAAGAGGTTCCCAGAGTCAGAGAGGAGCTCGGCTATCCGCCACTGGTTACCCCCACCTCGCAGATCGTCGGTGTTCAGGCGGTTCTCAACGTTATAACAGGCGAGAGGTACAAGATGATAACCAAAGAGGTGGAGAAATATATCAAAGGACTTTACGGCAAACCACCCGCAGATGTCTTCTCCGAATTGAAGAAGAGAGTTCTCGGAGATGGTGAACCCATATCTTTCAGACCGGGCGATGCGATAGAACCGGAGGTGGAGAAGGGCAGGAAAGAACTGGGTCTGCTTGCCAGGAACGACGAGGATCTCTTGATATATCTCCTGCTCGGAGAGGTCGGCAAGAAGTATCTTTACGAGAAGTACAGGGAAGACCTGAAGATAGATTTCGATATTGCCAGGGATTATCAGGACGGTATGACGGTTTATCCAGTTTAAAGTACGGTTTTGAAAGCGAAACAAATGAAACCATATTCGATTTTCTAAAGAAGAGAAAACATACAGTATTTCCACTTATACGCCTCTAATTGCCCGTGGGTAAGATTTTTCTCACTGCCACAGTGTGAACATTAATAATTAGAAGACTGGATTTCTGGTAAAATTTTTGTAAGGCGATACGCCAATAACCACAAAGGAGGTTCTAAAGAATGAAAAAACTCACGGCAGTTCTTATCATTCTGCTTGTAGCTATGTCTTTTGCCAGTGCAAAGCTCGTCATCTGGTCTTCGGAAAATCAGATACCCGCACTCGAAAAACTTGCTGCAGATTTTGAAAGCGACTACGGTATTCAGGTCGAGATACAACAGGTGAATTTCGGCGACATTAAATCGAAGTTTCTAACGGCCGCTCCGGCCGGAGAGGGACCGGACATAATAGTCGGTGCCCACGACTGGGTAGGAGAACTGGCCATCAACGGTCTTATCGAACCGATTCCCTTCCTTCCCGACAGAGAGCAGTATTACGAAGTTGCTCTGGATGCTTTCAATTACGGCGGGAAACTTTACGGAGTTCCATACACGATCGAAGCCATAGCGATCATTTACAACAAAGACCTGGTTTTCGACGTACCCAAAACACTGACAGAGCTAGAACAGCTCGCCCTTGAAGCCAGCGATGACGAAGTGGTCGGCTTTATCTACACAGCCGGAGACTTCTATCACTCGGCTCCCTTCATACTGGGAAGAGGCGGATATATATTCAAGGAAACATCTGCCGGACAGGATGTCAAAGATATCGGCCTTAGCAACCAGGGTGCGGTCGCCGGTGGTAATTTGATTAAGTCCTGGTTCGACAAGGGGCTCATCCCCGGCGGACCGAACTACAACCTCATGGATTCTCTGTTCAAGGATGGACTGGCGGCCTTCATCGTCAACGGTATATGGGCTACACCGAGCTACAGAGACGCCGGAATCGACTATGCTATAATTCCTTTCAGCGAAATTGCCTTCGACGACGGCACCACGCCGAGACCCTTCGTCGGAGTTCAGGGGTTCATGATAAACGCCAAATCTTCGAACAAACTCGAAGCCACAGAATTCGTGGTCAATTACATCGGTAGCTACGAAGGTCAGTACGGTATGTTCCTTGGTGAGAGAAGGGGAACGGCCAGAGCCGACGTATTTGCGTTCATTGAAGCGGGCGCCGGTCCGGAGCTTTACGATGTTCTTCAGTTCTCCAAGAGCGCTTCCGTCGGTACCCCGATGCCGAACGTTCCGGAAATGGCAAGTGTCTGGGGAGCCATGGGTGACGCGCTTGGCCTCATAATCAACGGCCAGGACACCGTGGAAAACGCGTTGAGCGCAGCAGTTGAAAAGATCAAGACCACTATAGGCAATTGATTCTATTCTTATCACATCTCTAAACATGGTTAGGCTGAGCGCGGGGCTATTCCCCGCGCTCTGGTTCTAATTGCCTGGAGGGATTACCTTGAGTGGAAGACGTTTTGCCGCATTTCTCGTTTTTCTGGCTATTTTAGCCATTTTCAACGGTTTCGCGTTGTGGAGTATCTATCTACTCTATGCAGACGGAAATTTCGGCCTGATGGTTACCATGGTGATTCTTACGCTTCTCATAGATTTGATCGCGCTTAATCCTAAAGGATACCCGTACAGATACATGATCCCAGCTATGGTTCTCCTTTTCATTCTCACTCTATACCCCATGTATTACACGTTCAGAACTGCTTTCACCAATTACGGCACCGGGCATCTCTTCACCAGGCAACAGTCTATTCAAAAATTGTTGAGCGACTACTTCTATATTCCTGAAAAACCGCAAGAGTACGAGTTTTCCATATATATACAGCTCAAAGACTACAACCCGACCGATAACTTCATAACTCTACTCCAGTCGAAAGAAAGCGGAGAGCTTTTTGCCGCCCCGAGACCGCAGGCGATAAACAGGGATGCGACTGGAAATATAACTCTTGCCACTGCCAAAATGCTTGAAATCAAGGGTGATACATTTTCGATCGGCGGCGTCAACTATTCACTATCCCGCTCGCCGACGGGGAGTGTCCTGGCTATAAGGTCGGATACAGGGGAGCGTTTCGTCTATTTCTACTCGCCACAGGACCAATCGACAAGACCGAACGCATCCTTTTATTTCAGCGAAATAAGGGGTGTCTGGCTTCGCAACGCCGAGTTCACCGATAGCGAAGGCAACCAGGTAAGACTCTTTCCAAACTCCCTTTACACCACTTTTGCGACAACGGAAAGAAAATACGCTTTGAGAGCCGAAACGGTTTTCTCAGCCGGCAGGGCTATTCAAGAAACGGTTGTGTACAACAGACAGACGGGAAGAAAGCTCGTTGAAGAGGGCGGCTTCTTTTACGATGTCGATGAAAATGGAAACGATATAACCGTAGAAGGCTATATATCGGATGTCGGTTTCTGGAACTTCGTCAGGATGTTCCGTGACCCGAAGATCAGCAAGCCCTTCTTTCAGGTGTTCGGCTGGACTTTCACCTGGGCCGGGCTCAGTGTTTTCTTCTCTTTCACAATCGGTCTGGCTCTTGCAATGACGCTCAACGACCGCAGGTTGAAAGGGAAGAAAATCTACCGAACCCTCATGATCATACCGTGGGCGGTTCCGGCGTTCATATCGGCCCTTGTGTGGAGAAACGGTTTCTTCAACGAGACTTACGGTGTTCTCAACAGATTCATAGTACAGGGGCTTTTCGGTCTGGAACCGATTAAATGGTTAAACGACGCTTTCTGGGCAAAAGTATCCGTTCTCATCGTAAATACCTGGCTGGGTTTCCCGTACATGATGACCGTCAGCCTTGGGGCGCTTCAAAGTATTCCCGAGGAGTTTTACGAAGCATCTTCGATCGATGGCGCAACCCGGTTGCAGAGATTTAAAAAGATCACCTTTCCTCTGCTGATGGTTACGGTGGCTCCTCTGCTGGTCGGGAGTTTCGCCTTCAACTTCAACAACTTCACGGGGATATATCTGGTGACCCAGGGAGGTCCGGCGATCGTGGGCGCATCCACGCCGGCCGGAGCGACGGATATACTGATCTCTTACACTTTCAAGCTGGCCTTTGAGGGGAGAGGTCAGGACTTCGGCTTTGCCAGCGCCATTTCGATCATCATTTTCATAATCGTTGCCGGATTCAGCTGGATTAACTTCAAGCTTTCCGGTTCCTTTGAAGAGGTGAGCAGATAATGGCCGTCGAGAGAAGAATTTACTGGTTGAGACATCTAGTACTTATAGCCGTTGTCGTGATAGTTCTCTTTCCGATGGTATGGCTGGTGAGCACATCTATAAGGCGCGATCAGGCGGCCTTTTCATCGAACCTCTTTTCCAGTAGAGTGACTCTCCAGCATTACAGGAACCTGCTATTACCCGAGAGAAGCGTCGGAAGATTGATTTTGGATTTACAGAGTGCCACCTACGCTACAGGAGATTACCGGGGAAAGAGTCAGGAAGAGCTCAAAAAAAACGTTGAGAGTTACCTGGCCAAATTCGATTCTCTCATGGAAGAAAGCCAGAGAATGGTGTCGAACATCGAATCGGGTATGGCGGAAATAGAGAAAGACGTCGTAAGCAAAGAGAAGCAGATACTCCTCGAGATGAACGAGATAAGAATTAAAGACAAAGAGCTTTTCGAAAACCGTTTGAAACAGATCGGTACTTTTGAAGAGCCCCAGATGGCCTATGCTGTCGGCAGGATTCTCGAGACCACCGTTCCATCTCTGGAAGGAGTTTATCCCTTCTACACCGATCTTCTCGGAGAACGGGCAGCTCCGATAACTGAAGCTATGGAAGGCTACAGGCAGATGTACGAGAGTACACTGAAATACCGCGATGAGACTCTAAAGGCGCTCGTCGGGTTAGAGTTTGAGAACCGTGAAGAAGTGATAACATCACTGAATTCGATAGACAAATACATCTCTCTTTCTTCCGTGGACTACTCCGAGTGGAGGAGGGTGGAATGGTTAAGGGTAATCAACAGGTATTTGCGTGAAGTGGAGAGTTCTCTTCCGGAAATGGAAGCCTCTGTTCTTAATCAGGCGAGAACAAACCTTTACGAATCTTTCAGGGCGGCCGGAGATTCCTGGGAAGCGGTTCTAACATCCAACGGGGAAGTTTCACAGGAGCTCTCATCCCTTGCCGGTGAAGCTTTCGGTTCCGGTTATTATAAATACATCGAAGCAAGCGAGGTTCTTTCAGGCATGGAAAACTCCATAGTGGAACTCAAAAAAACCCTTGCCGTTTCAGAATCTGCCGTTCTGGAACTCGAAGACTCGTTCGAGATAGCTATTCCAACTGTGATATCCGAAACCAGGAAACTGTCGGCCTTGATTCCCCCATTTGAGCTAGTGGCCTCAAAAGGTATCGAAAGCAGCGACCCGGTCTCAGGCGCCAAACTGACAGGCTCGCTAGATGGGGTTCTGTCGGCCAGGGAAACCATAAATCTAGTGAACGGTCAGCTGGCAGGTATGAAGAATGTTGAGGAACTCTCTTCAGAGCTTTCCGATCTTTCATCGAAACTCTCCTGGTTCGTCGATAACAGAGAAGTGCTCATGAAAGCCTCGGGCAACTCTGAGATCTCCAAGGGAGCCGATGTGATCAATATAGCCCTGTCGAATCTTTCGAGAGTCTTGCCGGTTCTCCAGACCAGTGTTTCCGAGTATCTTGAGGTTTCGAAGAGTGCCGAAGAGTCTAAATCCAGGCTGCAGACTCTGGAAGGCGAGAAGGAAAAACTGCTAGATACGATTTCAAATCACGAAGAAGAGGCGAGAAAGGCCGAAGAGTCTTACGTGCATGCACTGGAAGCTATTAACATAAGGTCGGCGATGCTTTACACGGACCGGGAGATCCTCTCGATAGAAGAGGCCAGAAATTACGTTTTGAATTTAACGAACGTTCTGAACAGCTATTTCAATATCAAAGCCCCCGTACGCTACCGGACGCTGGTATGGTACGACGACTTCGCCAAGGCCGACACCGAGGCAAGAGATGGCACCGTTCTGTTGAAAGAGTTGATATCTTCGATGAGAGTGATGAAGGACGATCTCGCTTCGAAGATAGAGAACTATATAGAACTCAGGTTTCTGGGAACATCGATAACGCTCGACGATTTCGGGAAGATGCAGGAAACGTACAACTCTCTCTTCCAGCAGGTCAACGCCAAGTATCAAAGGGCGTCCAGACTGATTTCAGACCTTATAGAAAAACCCACTTCTTATTCCGAATCGTACGCGGCCGAACTCAGAGAAGCGGATAAAGCCCTTTTCAGGGCGAACCAGATCTGGGTTCAGAAAGAGAGCACGTACTTCTATTTTGTCAGATGGCTTCTGAACTCCGTCATAGTGGCGCTGGCCGTTGCACTCATAAGTGTTACGGTCGCTGCTCTGGCCGCGTACCCATTCAGTAGAATGAGATTCCCAGGCAGGAAACAGGGACTTCTGGCACTGCTTCTGGTTCAAATGTTTCCATCGATCATGTTCATGGTTGCCCTGTACGCGTTGCTTCAATTCCTGGGAAGCGTTGTTCCCTTCCTGGGGCTCAACACTCTCGGAGGTTTGATATTCGTGTATTCCGGGGGGATCGCATTCAACATATGGCTCATAAAGGGTTATTACGACACGATATCTAATTCGCTGGAAGAGGCCGCCATGATCGATGGAGCAACGAAATTCCAGGCCTTCACCAAGGTCATTCTACCCCTTGCCAGACCCATTCTGGCGGTGGTTGCGATACTGACCTTCATGAATATTTTCAACGAATATCTCATCGCAAGAATAATCCTTCAGGATATGAACAAATGGACGTATGCCGTCGGCCTCTGGCAGTTTTCCGGTAGGTTTGAAACCAGCTGGGGGCCATTCACAGCGGCCGCCTTGATAGGTGCGGTTCCGATGGTCATTTTCTTCCTGGTTTTGCAGGATTACATAGTCGGAGGCCTCACACAGGGTGGCGTGAAAGAGTAATTCCAACGACGGGGCGGATCTCTCCGCCCCGCTTTTATGGAGGTTTTATGGAACTCGTCTTTCCCGACTACGAAGGAAGTTCGATAGTGAATTTCTCGGCTGGCCTTCTGGAACACTTTATGGCCCAGCGCCCCGATGGTAGCGTTCCCTACTCATTTGAATCCAACAAAATTGACCTTTCAGGATCGGAGAAGGTAGTGGTCTTCGTGATCGATGCGCTAGGGTACTTCAATCTCCTGAGGATAATGGAGGAAAACTCTTTCAGACTCTTCTCCAGAGAGGATATCAGAATACTCACATCGGTCTTTCCCTCGACCACCACGGCGGCGTTGACATCGATATTCACCGCAAACACCCCATCCAGGCACGGTTTTCTTGGGTATCTGTTGAACATACCCGAGTACGGTGGTCTGGTAAACATGATAGAACTGACTCCATACACACAGGACAGAGACAATCTGACCAGACTGGGTTTCGATCCTTTGAAATATATAGAGCGGCAAACCATCTTCGAATCGCTGAAAGAAGCCGGTGTCAGAGGTTACCACCTCACTTCGAAGAGCTTCGTGAACACAGGATTAACCAGAATGCATACCCGCGGCGGGATCGCCAGGGGAGCGCATGGGATTGGAGATATACTCGAGGAACTGAAGATAGTTCTGGATTCTGAGGAAGCCAGCAGTCTCACAATAGTTTACTGGGGCTTGATAGACACCTACGGTCACAGATATGGCCCGGAATCGCTGGCTTATTCGGTCGAAACGACGGCTTTGATCCGCTCCATAGAAGATTTTTTCGATAGGTATGTGGAGCCGGGAACGAGCTTTTTCATCACCGCCGATCACGGCCAGATTCAAACGCCATGGGACAGGGAGATCTGGTGGTCGAAGTTCGATAGATCTTTTGAACACATGTATTCGATGCCCGGTGGTGAACAGAGAATGGCCTATATATACACCAGCGATCGGGAGAAGACGCAGGAGGTTCTTGAGGAGCTTTACGGCGATTCTCTCCTCGTAATTCCTACGGACAGCCTCGACTGGAAGAGGTATTTTGGCGGTGAGATGTCGAACACTCTCAAAAAGAGAGTCGGAGAGCTGATCACCATTTCGAAGGAAGATTACTCTTTCTGTTTCAAATACACCGGCCAGGAACACTCACTAAAAGGCCGTCACGGTGGATTGTCGCCCGAGGAGATGTATGTTCCTCTGATATTTCTCAAAAAGGGCTAAGTCTTTCGGGGATTTCTCCTGTCCCAGTTGAGTTCGGCAACGGACTTTTGAAGATAGACGGGTTCAAGATCGATGCCGGAAAGTATCTTCCCGCTCCTGAAAGCCTCCAGCGCGACCTTTTGCATCGAAGTGGGCGACGGTTCCACGAGGAAGGTTCTATATTCTTTAAAATCCGCAAGTTCCTCGGTTCTTTCCGAACATACTATGGTTGACTTATCTAGCTTCCCTTTAATCTCCGCCGTAGAGCTGAAAAGCGTTTCACCGGGTCTCTTCTTGAGATACGCCCGCCAGTAGAAGTGGCCCTCTCTGCCCTTTCTGCAGATTACGAAGTCATCGAAATCCATCCCTTCGGCCAGCGGACCGAGTGAATTGAAAGGAGCCACGGGGATGTTGTGCGGCAGGGAGAGCCCCTTTATGGTAGACAACCCCACTCTCAGACCGGTCAACGATCCGGGACCGACGCCCGCTCCGAGAAAGTCCAGATCGGCGGGGGAGATCTCCAGTAGATCAAGAGACTGCTTGATAACAACGGCCAGCATGGATCCGTGACGGTCCAGATCTTTCAAAGAAAGGTTGATATCGCCTTTGCCGTTGCTGGCCGAAAGCAGCAGGGTTCTGGATGAGGTATCGACAATCAGATATTTCATACGCAGTTCAATTGAGGTTTTTGAAGCCTTCGCCGAAGACTTCGGAGTTGTTGACCAGAATGACGAAGGCCTTTTTGTCGATGGCTTTGACTATGTGTCTCAACTGGCCAATTTCGCGCCGTCGTAGCGAAACCATCAGTACGGGCCGCTCTTCGCCTGTGAATCCACCTGTGGCTTTGATCATCGTGGTTCCCCTTTCCATCTCGCTTATTATCCTGTCCTTTATCTCGGTGCTGTGTACACTCACTACGAAGGCCGTTCTCGTGTTTCCTATACCCTCGATGATCGCGTCGATAGTTTTGCTGGTCGTGAATATGGTAATTATTCCGTACATGGCAGCTATGGGACCGAAGACGACGATCGCGAAGATAGTTATCAACGAGTCGCTTATGAAGAGCCCGGATCCAGTGCTGAAACTGAAGTACTTTGCCAGTATCATGGCAACGATATCCGTTCCGCCCGTGGAGGCTCCCCTCCAAAGGACCAGTCCCATTCCGACTCCCGCTACCACCCCTCCGTAGATCGCAGCGAGTAGGAAGCCATCCTGAGTGGAAGCGGCGTCCAGATATGGAAAATGTAGCTTCTGCATTATGTCTACGGTCAGCGACATAAGTATCGCGGAGTATATGGACTTTATTCCGAAGCCGATTCCGAGAACCACGAAGGCCAGCGCAAACAGGAAAATGTTGTAAACCAGCATTTGGGCGCCAACCCAGAAACCGAAAATTCTGTAAAGGATTATCGCCAGACCGCTAACCCCGCCGGCGATGATGTTGTTTGGAATCATGAACGAGACGATCGCCACGGACGTCAGAATCGAGCCTATCGTTATAAGCGAATAATCAAGCAGGGTCTTTCTCAGAGCCGTCATTCGACCACCTTGGAGTTTTTCAACTTGGCAATCTGCTGCAACAGCTTCTTTTCTCGGCTTGACGGTTTTCCTATGTTGACCCTCACCGTGACCAGCAGATCCCCGCGTTTGCTACCCGATATGTTCGGGACCCCGAGATTCTTCATTCTGAAGACGGTGCTCGGACTGGTGCCGGCCGGTATTTTAAGAGTCTCGCTACCACCCTCGGGAAGTCCGACGTCAACCGAAGTTCCCAGGGCGGCCTCAACGTAATCTATTTCTTTACTCACGTAGAGATCGTTACCGTTTCTGCGGTATTCGGAAGGCATTTCAACCCTTACGCTCACATAAAGATCGCCCGACGGACCGCCATTTTGACCGGCGTTTCCGTGCCCCCCGATTCTCAAAGTGGAGCCGTTCTCAACACCGGCGGGAATATTGACGCTTACCTGGTGTCTCTCCTTCTGAGTTCCTCTTCCCCCGCAATCGGGGCAGCGTTTGTCGGTTATCTTCCCGCTGCCGCCGCAGGTATTGCAGGCGCGTGTGTTGCTGAAGATACCGAAGAAAGATCGGTGCTCTTCCTTTATATAGCCCGTTCCGTTGCAGTTGGGACAGGTTCTGTAACTGGTGCCGCTCTCCGATCCGTTGCCGTTGCAGCTCTTACAGGTGGTGCTCCTGTCGTACTCAAGGATCACTTTCTTTCCCAGGATTACATCCTTCAGATCCACAACTACCGAAGCGTGTATATCCTCGCCCCTGATGGCGCGTGGCCCCTGAGTTCGCGAAGCTCCGCCAGATCTGTTACTTCCGAAAAAGACGTCGAAGACGTCCTGAAAGTCTCCGAAGATATCGTCGAAGTGACCTCCTTCGGCGCCTGGGGTTCTGCCTGAGCCACGGCTGTAGGCCGAAGGATCTCCTACGTAACCAAAACGATCGAACATGGCTCGTTTCTCTTGATCGGAAAGAACTTCATAGGCTTCCTGTATCTCCTTGAATTTTGCCTCGGCCGATTTTCTATCTTCACCCTTGTAAGCATCGGGGTGCCATTCCTTCACCAGCTTTCTGTAAGCCTTTCTTATATCCTCCGGCGTTGCCGTTCTGGGAACCCCGAGAATCTCGTAATAGTCCTTCCTCGATGGAGCCATGAAAATCACCTGCCACAGGTTCTCATTCGTCCGCTGGAGAGCTGTTTAGAGCTACCACTACCCTTGCCGGTCTGAGAACCTTCCCGTTGAAATTGTAACCGATCGCATTCACCTTATACACTGCCATGTCCGGTACTTCGTTCGTCGATACGGTCTCGTCCACTTCGTTGGCGAAAGGATCGAAAGGCATTCCGATCTCAGGCTCAATAAAGGAGACCCCCTCGTCCGACATCAGTTTTTCCATCGACTTCGATATCAATTCTATACCCAGAAAAAGACCGTCGTCTCGATTTTGACTGTTGGCCAGCGCCCTATTCAGATCCATGTAGATATCTATTATCCTCAGAACCGTTCTCTCTTTGCTTCTTCTGACCTGTTCTTCCGCTTCCCTGCGTATCGCCGTTTTGAAGTTCTGGAACTCGGCTCTCAACCTTGCGTTTTCTTCTATCAGGTCCTTGACCGATGCCTTCAATTCATCTATCTCAACTTTTGAAGCACTTTCCGTTTCAAATGAGTTTTCCTGCACTCCGAAAGGAGTCTCGTTTTGATCCATGTTGTTGATGGCTTCTTCGCGCTTTTCGTCCATAAAGTTTCCTCCTGTCTGCTATCTGTTCGAAAAAACCTCCGAAAGTCTGTTTATAGAGAATTCGAGATAGCCCGTTATCTTCTCGTAATACGACAGCTTCGGAGTCACTATATAAACCGTACCTATCTTCTCATCGTTTCTGGTGTAAGGAGAAGCGAATATAGAGTAGTTCTTCATCTCCTCCCTGCCAATCTCCTGGCCTATGAAAGCCTTTGGAGAATCTACCTCTCCCAGTTCCTTTAGGAGTCCCTCAAGGTTTTTGGGATTCTCTATCGCCCTTACAAGATCTGTGACATCTTGAGAGTCAAGATACTCACTGACTATGACGAACTCTAGTCCATACCTAAAATACTTCTCTTCGTTTTCCTTGTCGAATATACTTTGCAGGAAGTGAAGTATCTCCTGTACTCTCCTGTCGTACCATTGATCCTCTTTTATTTCGACGTTCCTGATGCCCTTTCGTATCTCGCCTATGGTCTTTCCGACCACCGCCATGTTGATTTGTCTTTGGAAAGTATCGACGTCAAATTCGCTAAAGCCCGTAAAAACAGTGGTGTTCAAACTCACGCCCAGATCGGTGATCACCGAAACGTTCAGGTAACTCTCGGCTATTCTGGATATCGAAATCGACCTCACGACCAGTCTATCTAGTTTCGGCTTCTCGATTATCACGAAGGCCGAGGCTGCGTGAGCGAGAATCCTGGTCATGCCCTGTAGTAGTCTTTCGGTATCGCCCATGAAGCTGGCCTGGCGGATGGCTATGGCCACGTTGCTCTCCTGCAAGTCCCTGGAGATGCTCTTTATTGAATCGAGATAAAATCTCAATCCCTTGTCCGTCAGAACCCTACCGGCCGATGTGTGCGGCTGGTTGATATACCCCAGAAACTCGAGCTTTCTCATATCGTTCCTTACCGTCGCCGAGCTGAAATTGAGGTTTGAATGCTCGAGAACCTGTTTCGAACTCACGGGCTTGCCGGTGGATATGTACTCTCTCGATATACAGTAAAGAACTCTTACCTGTCTGGAGTTTAGATCCGGACCAATCATTCGCCTTCTAGACATTTAGCACTCCTTCCAAAAGACTGCTAATTAATGTTAGCATACGCCGCCTCAGTTGTCAAGTTCAGGGAGCGATGATACAATCTTCTAGAGCGAAAGGGGTGTGATTCATGAGATTGTCTCAGATCATAGAACTCCTCGGCAACAACGTCCTTCAGGTAGTGAACCCCGGTAATGTTGACCCCGAATTTGAGCATGTGGAGAGCGATTCAAGAATTCTCAAAGAGAATGTTCTCTTCATATGCATAAAGGGTCAGGCTTTCGACTCGCACCTGATTGCCAAAGAGCTGCAAAAAAAGGGTGCGGTTGCGCTGATAGCCGAGACTGTCATTGAAGATGAAGAGTTATTCATTCCCATCGTTTACGTGAAAAGTACCCGTCTCGTAGAGGCTTTGTTGACCATGGAGGAGTACAACCACCCCTATCGTAAACTAACGACTATAGGAGTCACCGGTACAAACGGAAAGACGACGATAACCACTCTCATATATCATGTGCTCTCTATTTTTGAGAGGAAAGCCTCCCTCATCGGGACTGTGAGAAACGTGGTCGGCGAAAACGTATATACGAACCCCAAGAACACCACGCCTGGTCCTTTCGAGCTGGCCAGACTCCTTCAACTTTCGAACAAATTGAAGTCCGAATACTTCGTCATGGAAGTCTCTTCACATTCGCTTTCCATGAACAGAGTCGAGGGCATGAGGTTCGATGTTGGTATCATAACCAACGTTACGCGGGACCACCTGGATTTTCACTTCTCCTTTGAAGATTACTACAGGGCTAAGATGCACCTGTTTTCGCTTTTGAAATCCAACGGTATAGCCGTAGTGAACGGAGACAAAATAAACATCGCAGACATTCACATATCCAGAAGCCGCATCATAACGTACGGTTTCGGAGACGAGTCGGATTACAGGATCGAAGATCTCGATGTTTCCCGCACCGGAATGGATTTTACCATTCACACTCCTTTCGGTTCCTCTCAGAGGGTTTACACCCGCCTGATAGGGGAGCACAACGCGTACAACGTGGCGGCCGCCATCGCCGCGCTCAATTCGTTGAATTACGATATGGATCATATAATAAAGGCTATTTCTTCTTTTGGTGGAGTGCCCGGGAGGTTCGAATTCGTCGAAGAGGCCACCAAGTACGGTTTCGATGTCGTTATAGACTTCGCCCACACGCCAGATGCTCTGGAAAAACTTCTGCGCACCGCCAGAAGGCTCAGCCCTGGGAGGTTGATCCTCGTCTTTGGAGCAGGTGGATCGGCAGACAAAGGAAAGAGACCTTTGATGTCGGAAGTTTCTTCGCGGTTCAGCGATGTGGTGATTCTGACCTCCGACGATCCGAAAAACGACGATCCTCTGGAGATACTTCAAGATCTGGAGAGCGGCATCGACAAATTCAAGCCTTATCTCGTGATCCCGGATAGGAAAGAGGCCATTTCCGTCGCCCTTACGCTGGCCAACAGGCAGGATATGGTTTTGATAGCCGGCAGGGGGCACGAAGACTTCCAGATTCTCAAGGACAGGAAAGTGCCTTTCAACGATAAGCAAGTCGTTAAAGATATTTTAGAAACTAAATTCCGGAGGCACATCAAGAAGTGAATTCTAATGAAGCGGTCGAAGAGTTTCTGAAGCTCACGGAAAATCGTAAAATCTCCGTCGATTCCAGAGAAATAAAGGAAGGTGACGTTTTTCTGGCCCTTAAGGGAGAGAAGATCGACGGCAACGATTTCGTGCTCGATGCCCTAAACAGGGGGGCGGCTTCCGCTTTCACTTCACGAAAATTCAACGATAAACGTGCCATATACTGTCAAGATATAAAGGATCTACTGATGAGGGCCAGCAGGCTGCTACTGGCCGGAGCGCATTTCGAAAAGCTGATCTCGATAACGGGCTCGAATGGCAAAACAACGACCAAAGAGATAGTGGCCTTTCTCCTCTCGAAGATCGGCAGGACTTTCAAAACCGAGGGCAATCTGAACACCGAAATCGGGCTGCCGTTATCTCTTATAAACGGCAGGAGAGAATTTCTTTTTGCCAGATTCGGTGTCTTTGAGCTTGGCACCAACAACAAGGGCGATCTGGAAAAGCTGGTATCGCTTCTGGAGCCTCAGGTCTGCGTTCTTCTCAATGTCGGCAGCGCCCATCTGGGCAATTTTGGGAGTCCGGAAGACCTTCTCAAGGAAAAGCTGTCCATTTTCAATTCTAGACGCATGACCACCGCGATAACGAACGGTGACGATACGAGAATCAAGGAGTTCGTTCGAAACCTCAAATGCGAGAAGTACTTTTTTGGAACCGGCAGGTACGATTTTACTCTCGTTGATTTTTCGTACGACGACCGGAGCACTAAGGTGCATTTCGTGAGCGACGGGGACAAGTTCGTAAGGTTGAACGGTTTGTGGAGCGCCGGACAGATAATGGATTTCGGTGCGGCATACCTCGTCGCGAAAGGCTGTGGCCTTGAGGAACCGGCCATAGATATCGCCGGTTTAAGCCTCTCCTTCAACGACCGTTTCAAAGTCGAAAAAATCCACGGAATGACTCTGATAAGCGATTTCTACAACAGTAGTCTCGAGTCGTGGAGGTCGGCCGTCGATTCTATAAAGAAAATCGAGTCGAAAAGGAAGATAGCCGTTGTGGGCTCGATACTTGAACAGGGTACTCACAGCGGCGATACACACATGGAACTGGGAAAGATACTCGGAGCGTTCGACGAAGTCCTCTTCTTCAACACGGACCGTGATATCGAGATGGCTTGCGGAACGGTGAAGCCGGTTCTCATCAGCGATGATGTGAGAGAGCTGGCTTGGTGGTTGAAGGAGAACGCGAAGAAAGGCGATCTGATTTTCTTCAAGGCCTCGCGCAGCGTTTTTCTGGAGAGAGTCTTCGGAAAGTTCATGGAGTTGATTAAAGATGGTTGATCAGGTTCTCTCGTTTTTAATTCCGCTGGTTGCAACGGCAATCCTTCTGGAACCCTTCAAGCGGTTCCAGAGGAAATACAAGATAGGCCAGTACATACGGCAGGAGGGACCGGATCTCCACAATTACAAAACCGGTACTCCGACGGCCTCCGGCGTCATCTTCATACCGATCTCGCTGATCGTCATGATCCTTTTTTCCCGGCAACCGGAAACGCTCATCGTCGTGTCGGCCGGTATCCTCTTCGGCGCAGTCGGTTTGATCGACGATATTTCGAAGATAGCCAAGAAGAATGCTGCCGGTTTGAGCGGCAAGAGGAAGTTGCTCCTGCAGTTCGTATTTGCTTCTATCGTGGTACTTATGATTCAGCTTTACAATCCCCATACATCTATGAAGATCCCCTTCGGTGGCGAGATAGAATTCGGTTTTCTGTATTACATAATCTCCGCAATAGTTCTTGCTGGCATGAGCAATGCAGTCAATCTTTCCGACGGGATAGATGGGCTCGCGGGTTCTATGTTCATCTTCTCGCTAATACCTCTCTTTGCCCTTCCATTGTGGCAGAATGGAATAATCGCCCCGATCTGCGGGGCTCTGGCCGGTTTCTTGTGGCACAACTGGTTTCCGGCATCAGTTTTCATGGGAGATACGGGCGCGCTCGGTTTGGGGGGTATGCTGGCCACGGTTTTCGCGATCGAAGGTAGAGAGATCTTCCTGATTTTTTTCGGCGTCATGTTCATAATTGAAATGTTCAGTGTGATACTTCAGGTGGGATCCTTCAAGCTCTTTGGGAGAAGGATATTCAGGATGTCGCCCATTCATCACCACTTTGAACTCAAAGGCTGGAAGGAAACAAAGATCACTTTCAGATTTTCGTTGCTTGCATTGACCGCGGCCGTCGTTGGTCTGCTGGCCTGGTAGGTGGAGGACGTGTTGAAAAGCAAAATGGGTTTTGTGGGGTTTGGAATATCCAACTATAGATTGCTCAGGGTGCTCGGCAAGGAGTATCCATCTTCTTCTTTCTTCGTATCGGATATGGGATCGATCGAGGGAGAACCCATGGAATTCCTGAAAAAAAACGATATAGAGTTTGAAGATAACGGTCATACGGAAAGACTTATGGAATGCGACAGCTTCGTGGTATCACCGGGAGTTTCGCCGTTCTCGAAAGTCGGGAGGGCCATTCTCGAGAGTGAAAAGCTCTTCACTACCGAACTGGAAGTATCCCTGGATATCCTGAAATCGAAACCTCACGGGGTGATAATCGGAATCACAGGAACTAACGGAAAATCCACCACGGTCACCATGCTCAGCCATGTGCTCGCGGCCAGGGGAAAGACGGTCTTTCAGGGCGGAAATCTGGGCGATCCGCTGGCAGGAATACTGGGAGAGACCCTTGAGTACTACGTTCTAGAAGTCAGTTCATTCCAGCTGAAGTGGTTCAGCAGAAGCGATCCCCGGTTCCATTTGTCGGCCGTCATCAACATCGGCGAGGACCATATAGACTACCATACAACGTACGAAGACTACCGACAGTCAAAACTCCGGCTGGTCGATATGACGGAGGGCTTTTCCCTGCTTCCCGTGTGCGAGAAGGACTTTTTTAATGGCAAGCCTCAACAGGGTAAGATACTCCCCTTTTCGATGCACGGCAAGACCGATTACTGTTACGATATGGGTAAGTTGAGAGTAGACGGGGAGTCTTTCGATAGCGGGGAGCTGCCTTATGAGGGAATTCACAATTTTGAAGACACTCTGGTGGTCATGGCTCTTGCAAATCTTCTGGGTATGCCTATGAGAGGAGTCTTCGAAGATCTCAAAAAGTACGAGTTCCTCTCTCACAGGCTTCAGCTGGTTGGAGAGATAGATGGTGTAAAATATTACGATGATTCTAAGGCAACCAACGCACACGCCGTAGTGGCGGCGCTGAAGAACTTCAACCCCGAGAAGACCGTTCTTGTGCTTGGTGGGAAGGAAAAGGATGAGACCTACATCGAGCTGCTCCAGGTCTTAAAAGGGTTGAAAGGTATTATCGTACTCGGCAACTCGATGAAATCTCTGATCCAGAAGATGAGAACGTCGGGAATAAACTTCCAGCTGGCAGGTTCCATGGAAGAAGCCGTGGAGACAGGTAGACGGAATTCGTGCAGCGGCGACAGTGTCGTTCTCAGCCCGGCCGGTTCCAGCTACGATCTTTACAGGAATTATAAAGAGAGGGGAGACCATTTCAAGAGCATAGTCAACTCGCTTGCAGTGGGGAAGTAATGAAGAAGACTTATTTGATGCTCGCTCTTTTTACAAGTATCTTCCTGATTTTCGGATTCGTTTTTATCTACAGTGCCGGAATCAGCATGGAGGCAAGGCACCCCGACGTCAGCGCTTCGGAATTCCTGGAGAAGCAGCTGATAGCTTTCGCGATAGGTCTGGCCGGCGCGCTCGTTATGATCTATCTGAAGGGCTCCTGGCATTTCAAGAAGGCCTTCACGATTTACTATCCCCTCACGCTTATTCTCCTGGTGGCAGTACTCTTTTTCCCCGACAGGGGAGGATCTCACAGGTGGCTGGATATCGGCAGTCTTTCCCTCCAGATCTCCGAGTTCGCCAAGATATCTCTGCTTATGGTTCTGGCCAGTTATCTGGGAAATATAAAGAAGAGATCTTTCCTAAATACCTTTCTGATTCCTATCGGTCTCGTTTTGCCGGTAGCCTTTCTTGTTTTCATTGAGCCCGATCTGTCGACGACCGGTATTCTCGTGGCCATAACCTTCGTGATGATGATCGTCGGAGGTATAAAGCTGCGCTACATATTACTCGCCATAGTGCTGGGGGTACTGATCATCCTAATTCTTTACAGCGGAGGATTTATCAAGCCCTACCAGCTGGAGCGAATAACCTCGTTCCTCACATCTATAACCGGCGAGGAGCACGAACAGGTTTCCTATTCGATCATGGCCATCTCTTCGGGCGGACTGCTGGGTAAAGGTCTTGGCATGGGACTTGTGAAGTACTATCTCCCGGTGAGTTACTCGGATTTCATCTTCGCAGTGATCGGTGAAGAACTGGGACTCATAGGGATCTTGGTACTCATGCTGGCCTACGTGGGTTTTATCAGGGAGTTGATACTCGCGGGACTCAAGGGGCCGTCGAAACTTGAAGGCAAGCTGTACATAATAGGTTTTGCGCTGTATATAATGATTCAGGCCACTATAAACATCGCGGTCAATCTGGGCCTCTTTCCCCCGACGGGGGTCACCCTTCCCTTCGTCAGCTCTGGAGGCTCTTCGATAATGTCGCTGATGATCGGTTACGGCCTGGTATTCGCGATTCTTATAGAGAAAGAAGAAGAAAACAAGGCGAGCGAAACACATGAGAAGACTTAAGATAGCCTTTTGTGGCGGTGGCACCGGCGGGCATTATTATCCGGCCGTCGCTCTTCTTCAGGAGATAACCAGGCGCACCGACTTCGATTTACTGTACTTCACGGTAAAGGGAAAGATAGACGACAGGAGTGTGGAAAGAGACTTTCCGGGGGTTTCACGGATACCGCTGGAACTCACGGGACTTTTGAGGCCGCTTTACAGACCGGGAAACATCCCGATACTCTTCTCTCATATGATGGCCAAAAAACAAGTTATTAGAAGTCTGAGAGATTTTAGACCCGATTTCCTCTTTTCGACTGGCGGTTACGTTTCCTTCCCTGTTATAAAAGCGGCTCACGAACTGGAAATTCCGGTATTCATACATGAACAGAATTCGATCGCCGGCATAACCAACAAAAAGATGGCCAGATACGCTGAATACTTTTTTATCTCTTTCGAAGAGACCGCCGGTGAAGTGAAGCTACCGGCAGCACGCGTTGTACTTTCGGGAAATCCGGTCAGAGAAAGCACCAAATCGAGAGAGGAGGTACTGGAGGGATTCGGTTTTTCCTGCGAATTTCCCTTCGTCGTCGTCCTCGGGGGCAGTCTCGGATCTTCGGTTATAAACGACGCCTGCGAAAAGTTGTATGTCCTGCTTGAAGAGTCAAATACGCGTATGAACTTTCTGCATTCGACGGGAGATGAAGAAAAAGCGAAGGATTTGCTGCGTTTTTCTTTCGTGAGGTCTTTTGCCTATATAGAGAATCTTTCCGATGCGATAGCTGTTTCGGATCTCGTAATTTCCAGGGCCGGTGCGACCACTATCGCCGAGCTACAGTATCACGGTAGAAAGGGTATAATAATACCGTGGCCTGGAGCAGCGGAAAATCATCAATTGCACAATGCGATTTCACTGGAGAGACTTGGTCTTGGTTATGTTATACTGGAAAGTGATCTAACCCCAGAAAAGCTGTTCGTTGCAATGCAAGAGATGTTGGTTAAAGATATCGGTTACATGCCTCCAAGAAGACCTGTTGATATTATTTTGGATTATATACTCCGGGAGGAATCGATTTGAAATACCATTTCATTGGCATTGGCGGAATAGGAATGAGCGGTCTGGCAATGCATTTAGCATCTGAGGGATACCAGGTATACGGTTCGAACTACGAAGAGAACGAGAGGGTAGAATATCTTAGAGCCCGGGGGATAGGTGTTTGTATAGGCCATTCTTCCGAGAATTTCGACAGACCAGATCTTGTGATAAGGACTACGGCGATAAAACAGGGAAATCCCGAACTCGTAAGGGCTATCTCCGAAGATGTTCCCACTATTTACAGAATGGAATTGTTACAAAAGATCCTCGCCGGCAATATATCTACATGCATCACCGGTACCGACGGCAAGACGACCACCACCGCCATGGTTGCCAAGATACTCTTCGATGACGGGAGGGACCCTACGGTCTTTCTGGGCGGGTTGAATTCCTTTCTCACCGACGGTAATTACAGGAGAGGTGGCAACGTTATCGTTAGCGAGCTGGATGAGAGCGACGGCTTTTTCGCCTCTTTCAAACCTGAGAACGCTATAATTACCAACGTCAGAGGCGATCATCTTGAGCACTACGATAATTCCTTCGACAACCTGAAAAACCATTTCAGGTACTTCTCCAGGGGGGTAAAGAACCTCCTGGTATTCAACGCCGATGATCCGGTTTCCGAAAGGCTTTTCAAAGGCGGAATCACCTTTGGCAAAGAAAAAGGGTTGTATCGTTTTTCCAATAGAAAGACCTGTCTGATGAGTCAGACCTTCAGCTGTTGGCGCGGCGACAGCCATATGGGACAGATCAAGCTGATGATACCAGGTGAATACAACGCCTACAACGCGACAGCGGCGGTTGCGCTGACCCACGAACTTGGAGTGTCGATAGACACGATCAAAGCCTCCCTGGAGTCTTTCAGGTCTGTTGATAGAAGATTCACGTTCAGAGGTATGGACAACAGCAGGAACCTCTTTTTCTTCGACGATTACGCCCACACTCCAGACGAGATAAGCAGCACCATAAGGGGTGCCAGGGAGTTCTTTCCAGACAAGAATGTAATCGTGGTTTTTCAGCCGCACAGGTACTCCCGCCTCGTGAGGGAGAATGGCCGCTTTGCGCTCTCTTTGAGAGATGCAAGCGAGGTCTGTGTCTATAAACTCTACGAAGCTTACGAGAAGGGTCAGTACGCGATCGACGAAACCGAGGTCTTGAAGGGACTCAGCAGTTACGGAGTCCCCGCGGTCCACGCGGTTAACTACAACGAGATACTGGACTGGCTGGAAAGAAAAAGGGATGCCGTTGTCCTCTTTCTGGGTGCGGGAGATATAACAGAAGCATCAAAGCTGAGTGCTCTCAAACTTTGCGCAACACATTAGATATTCCCAGATTTCCACATACCGAACAATCCGTGCATCCGGCCCACCTGCAATCAGGTGTAGTCTGTTCTTTCAGTGACCTGAAGTATTCGCTCACCAGATATTTCTTTGAGACACCCAGCGAGATATGTTCCCAGGGTAGCGTCTCGTCGGTAGAGTAACCCTTGAAGTAACCCTCCGTATCGATCGAGGCGATTTTTAAGGCTTCGTCCCAGATCCTCCGGTCGAACTGGTCGTCCCATTCATCGAATATCGCTCCAAGTCTGTAGGCCTCGTAAACGGCTCTCCCTACTTTTCTATCGCCGCGACTCAAAATACCCTCGACCGGCCCGTTCGAGGGATTGTGAACTTTAATGTCTATACCCCTTCCGGAAAAGCCCCTCAAGAATTCGGCCTT
Source organism: Mesotoga sp. (assembly GCF_035363035.1). Classification (NCBI taxonomy): domain Bacteria; kingdom Thermotogati; phylum Thermotogota; class Thermotogae; order Kosmotogales; family Kosmotogaceae; genus Mesotoga; species Mesotoga sp. The sequence goes on from NZ_DAOSEH010000016.1 coordinate 29,041, forward strand.
CTGACGGGCCTCGTTTTCGTCTATCTGCCTGTAAAACTGAAACGGCGTGTGCGGTTTTGGTATGAAAACGGCAACAGATACGGCCAGTTCTTTGAATCCGATCGCCTTGACCCTTCTGCTGAGTTTCACTATCCCTTCGATATCTTCGGAAGTTTCTGTGGGAAGGCCGATCATGAAGTACAGCTTCAACCTCTGCCAGCCTTTTTTCCTGGCTATCACAGCGCAGTCCAGAAGATCTTTCTCGGTCACGTTCTTGTTTATGACATTTCTCAACCTCTGCGTTCCGGCCTCAGGTGCGAAAGTCAGACCGGTCTTCCTTACGGAAGCTATTCTGGAAGCGATCTCCACGTCGAAAGCGTCGATTCTAGAACTCGGTAGAGAGAGGGCAATCTTACGGGGTTCCATTAGCGGCAAAAGAGAGTCGGTAAGTTCGCCTATCTGAGAGTGGTCCATCGTTGAGAGCGAGAGCAAGGAAACCTCGTCATACCCGGTCCCTCTCAATATTTCTCTCACTCCTTCCGCGATCTCTTCCTTCACTCTCTCGCGGACTGGCCGGTAAAAGATCCCGGCCTGGCAAAACCTGCAACCCCTGTTACAGCCCCTCATCACTTCGACGATCGCCCTGTCGTGTATCACCTTCATGAAAGGCACCACGGGCCTTCCATCTATTCCGTAATCGGAGATGTCGGCAACGGCAGCCTTTACGACGTTTCTCTTTCCGGCCGAGGGAATATAAACGCCACGAACTTCGGAGATGATCTCCAGAAGCTCCCTCCTTTTCCCCGATCTGAGAAGATCGAGGTTCTTCTCGATCAGTCCACACACTTCCAGCATCGCCTCTTCGCCGTCTCCGATAACGAAAGCGTCGAAGAAGTCAGACATCGGTTCGGGATTGGAAGCGCATGGCCCGCCCCCGAGAACGATAGGCTCGTGCGTTCTATTTCTCTGAAACAGAGGTATCCCCGCCAGTTCGAGAAGCGCAAGAACGTTCGTGTACCCGAGCTCGTACTGGAGCGTGATACCGACTATGTCGAATTCCAGAGCCGGAGAGTAAGTCTCCAGAGAGAAAAGCGGCACGGAATTCCCTCGCATTTCGTCGATCATATCCTTCCAGGGAAGATAAGTTCTCTCGGCGAAGGTAGAGTCTCTGGAGTTCAACTCTCTGTAAAGGACTTTGAAACCCAGGTGCGACATTCCCACCTCGTAAGCGTCCGGAAAGGCCAGCAGGACTCTCAGCTTTCCCATCGTATCTTTGAGGACCGCGTTCAACTCCTTACCAATATACCGGCTGGGCTTTCCTACACGCGTCAGGACGCCCGAGGATACCAGCCACTTCCTTATATCTTCAGAGACGGTCATGGAATCTGAAACTCTGTGGCTAGAGAGAACATGAGCTTGACGAGGTTGTCATAATCTTCCATAGATATGTATTCGGTCTCCGAGTGAAGGTTCTTAACGGCCAGAGAAAGAGGCACCATCTTCACGCCGTGCTGTTGAAAAGGTATTCCGTCGGTTCCGCCGCCGGTAACTCCGACTTGAAGTGGAAGGCCTTTATCCCTGGCGTGTTCCACTATTTTTCTGCCGGTCTGGTAATCGCCCAGAGAAGATGTGTCCGACATTCGAAGCACAGGCCCGTTGCCCGGCCTGACGTCTCCGGTGAGTCTGGAACAGCAGGCGAAAGAGTCGACGGGAAAGAAGAGCGAAGGTTTGATTCTCTCGGAGAGGGCCCGTGCACCGATCAATCCTATCTCTTCCTGCACCGTCCAGGAAAACAACACCTTCCTGGGAAGATCGATTTTCACGAGAAGATCGAGAAGATCCAGAAGCGCGAGACAGCCGAACCTGTCATCGAGAGACCTCACCGCCACAAACTTTTCGTTCAGGATCGATATCTGCTTTCTGAAAACGGCGTAATCGAGAACTTCTATGCCCATAGACTCGGCCTCTTCCTTCGAAGAAGCTCCCAAGTCTATCGAGAGACTCTGCCACGACAGGTCCGTCTTCTCCTTAAGGTGGGGAGGGGTGATGCCTATTACACCGTCTATGGACTCTCCGGAGGAAGTTATCACGTCCATATGTCGCCCCACCAGAAGTTCGTCGGGAACACCGCCTAGCTTCTTGAAATTGAGTGTCCCGTCGCTGTTAACTCCTGTTATCAGAAGACCTATCTCATCCATGTGCGCTGCGAAGGCGATACTGGAATCGCCCTGACCTATTTCGATTGTGACGTTTCCCAGATCATCTATTTGCGGTTCTATCTCTTGAGGTATCATTTCGAGAATTTTGGACCTTATCATCTCTTCGCGGCCGGTGATTCCCGGAACGAACACCACTTCTGTCAATCTGTCGAGATCCATGAGATTACCTCCTTGTGGTAGTCAACCATTGCGTCATATTTATAGACCGTCCCGAAAACGGAACTCTCGCGGGATTGTGGCCGATCCTTCGGCGATGGAAGTCTGAGCGTTTTACCGCGCATATCTTTTCTCCCACTCGTTCGATTTCCTCCCTATTATAGCCTACGGAAAAGAAGATATGAACTTGAGTCCACAAAGGAGGTCTGGCCAGTTATAATCGGTATTGATCACAATTGACGGGTGGCTGTATTTGATTTATCTTGAATATGAAAGATCTATAAAGACTTCGAAATGGAGGATGAGAAATGAACAATCCAGAAAATCTCAAGAAAGTCAAAGAAGAATGGAAGGAAAAGAAGGTTTTGCCACTGTTGAGGAAATTCCCCGAGAGAAAGAGTCAATTCAAAACGTCGTTCGACGGTGATATCGATATCCTCTATACCCCCGAAGATCTTCCGCCCGACGGCTACGACCAGGCGCTTGGCTTTCCGGGACAGTATCCGTTCACGCGAGGTGTACAACCGACGATGTACAGGGGAAGGTTCTGGACTATGAGGCAATACGCCGGATTTGGAACGGCGGAAGAGTCGAACGAAAGGTACAGATATCTCCTCTCTCAAGGTCAGACCGGTCTTTCGGTGGCCTTCGATCTCCCCACACAGATCGGTTACGATTCAGACGATCAGATGGCCGAGGGAGAGGTCGGGAAGGTGGGCGTCGCCATCGACTCGCTCGAAGATATGGAGGTTCTTTTCGAGGGGATACCGCTCGACAAGGTAAGTACGTCTATGACGATAAACTCCACGGCGGCCATACTTCTGGCCATGTACATAGCCGTTGGAGAAAAGCAGGGAGTCGATCCCTCGAGATTAACGGGAACGATTCAAAACGATATATTGAAGGAATACATCGCCAGAGGAACCTACATCTTTCCGCCAGACGCTTCGATGAGACTGATAACCGATATATTCGAATACTGTTCGAAGGCACTACCGGATTTCAACACTATAAGCATTAGCGGGTACCACATAAGAGAGGCAGGCGCAGATGCCGCTCAGGAAGTGGCTTTCACGCTTGCCGACGGTATAGCCTACGTAGAATCTGCGATAAAAGCCGGTCTGGATCCAAATGTTTTTGGAAAGAGGCTTTCTTTCTTCTTCAATTCTCACAACAACTTCCTCGAAGAGATCGCCAAATTTCGTGCCGCACGAAGGCTCTGGGCGAAGATAATGAAAGACAGGTTCGGTGTCACCGACGAAAAAGCCATGATGCTCAGATTCCACACTCAGACCGGCGGTTCTACCCTCACCGCACAGCAACCGATGAACAATATAATCAGGGTGGCTTTCCAGGCCCTGGCCGCTGTTCTGGGCGGTACGCAATCCCTTCACACCAACTCCTTCGACGAGGCGCTCGGCCTGCCGACACAGGATTCGGTTACCATAGCCCTCAGAACACAGCAGATAATCGCCTGTGAAACCGGAGTAACGGACACGGTAGATCCGGTAGGAGGATCTTACTACGTTGAAAACCTGACCGACAGGATCGAGAAGCTCGCGTTGGATTACCTCCAGAAGATCGACGATCTCGGGGGAATGGTCAAGGCCGTCCAGGAAGGTTACATACAGAAGGAGATTCTGAACACCGCTTACAACTACCAGCTCAAAGTCGAAAGAGAAGAGCAGGTGATCGTGGGTGTAAACCAGTACCTCTCCGATGAAAATCTGAAGAAGGATATTCTCAAAATCGATCCGGTCATCGAAGAGAAGCAGAGAAACAAACTGGCTGCGCTCAAACGAAGGCGAAATTCACAGGTGGTCGAAGAGGCCTTGAAGGAACTCAAAAAAGCCGCGCTGGGCTCTGAAAACCTCTTCCCTATCATACTGAATGCAGTCAAAAGTTATGCGACACTCGGAGAGATTTCAAATACCCTCAGGGATGTCTTCGGAGAGTACACCGAAGCCGTCATTCTTTGAGATAAAGAGGTGAAATGATGAAAAGAGTAAAGGTACTCGTTGCAAAACCGGGACTCGACGGACACGACAGGGGCGCTAAAGTAGTGGCGATGGCGCTCAGGGATGCCGGCATGGAAGTGATCTACACCGGCCTCAGGCAATCGGCCGACGAGGTGGTGAAGGCTGCCCTTCAGGAAGACGTGGATATAATCGGTCTCTCCATCCTTTCTGGTGCACACATGAGGATCTGCGAGAAGGTTCTCAATCTCATGAAGGAAAAGGGGATAGATGAAAAGCCCGTCTTCGTGGGGGGTATAATACCGGCCGAAGACGCTCTGGAGCTAAAGAAGATGGGGATTCTCGAAGTCTTCGGTCCAGGAACGCCTTTGAAGGCAATAGTCGATTCGATAAAGGGTGCAGTAGATAAATGAGCGAGAGGCTTTTTTATGCAAATCAACTCGCCATCTCGAGAACTTTGACCAGAATAGAGAACGACAGATCGGTCGCCAGAGAGATCATAGGTTCGCTGGAAGAGAGAGATTATCACGTTGTGGGTATCACGGGCAGCCCCGGTGCCGGAAAATCTACCCTTACCGACCGGCTCGCCCTCTTGAGTTCTAAAGAGAAAAGAACTGCGATAATCGCCATCGATCCTTCAAGCCCCTTCACAGGCGGGGCCTTCCTGGGAGACAGGATAAGGATGAAGAGCTCCACGAAGAGCGAAGAGATATTCGTGAGATCCATGGCCAGCCGCGGTAAGGTTGGCGGCCTGAGCCCTTCGATCTACGATGCCGTCGAGTTCCTCGGCCGGAGCGGTTTCGACAGGGTGTTCGTCGAAACGGTCGGAGCCGGCCAGTCCGAAACGGATATTGAGAACCTGGCCGACGTGGTTCTGCTGGTTTTGGCGCCGGGTTTGGGAGACGATGTTCAGACGATGAAGGCGGGAATAATGGAGATCGGGGATATCTTCGCGGTAAACAAAATGGACCTGCCCGGAGCGTCACAGCTTGCGACGAGGACAGGTGCCATTCTTGAAATGAGCGGCAGAGAGCTTCCGGTAATTCTGACCAATTCGATCAACGGTCAGGGAGTGGAAGAACTTCACAACCTTATCGAAAAGGCTCTGGGAGAACTCGATATCAGCGGAGCGATCGAAGAGAAGAGGCGCCGGCGTACACTTTACAACAATTTGAACAGCGTGTACCAAATCATAAAGGAAGACTTCTCGGAAAATGCTAAACTCGAAGAGTTAATGAATTATCTTCTAGAA
>NZ_DAOSEH010000017.1:0-31861 GCF_035363035.1 Mesotoga sp.
CAAATCTCGGATATTCACTTCAGGCTAATGAATGCCGTCGTTGGGTTCCTGGCGATTTCAAAAGTACCAACGCTGAACATCGAGAGAATGTGTAGAGACTGGGGTATAGGGAAGAGAAAGCTCTATGAACTCCTTACTGTAATGAACGCAACAGGAGTAATCAGAATAGTATATAGAGAAAACGATAATCGAACCTTCTCCAAGGGTGAAAAAATATTCTTTGGCGACCCTGCTTTCTACTCAATTGGTGCAGGAAATATCGGAACAAGAAGAGAAGCCTTTGTGGCACAATCCTTCGAAGATGCCGGTAGAAGAGTCTTTGCATCTGCGGATGAGCGAAACGGAGATTTCTCTGTAGATGGGAGAATCGTTGAAGTAGGGGGAAGGAGCAAAAAACCGAAGAAAGCGGAGTTCGTAATAAGAGACGACAGGGATTTGCCTTATTCAAACTCGATTCCTATGTGGACACTCGGCTTTCAATACTGATATCAAGTCATAGTTATCCTGCCGGATTTCGGCTAACGAGTTCGTCCTCTTCGCAGATTATGGCGTAACAAGTACCATAAACAGTCCTTCTAACTTCTGCATCAATGAACCAGCACCGTCATCGCGCAATGCTCCCATCACGAGAAGACGAGAGCGAAAAACACGAGAGAGGGAGCGTCGAGAGTTCGCTTGAGAACCGTTGAGAGTGGAGCATGGAGAGTTATGGGAAAGATCGAGACGCTTGCTTCGCTCACGAGAAGGCTCTTTTGTTAAGTCAAAGTCCATAAGTTGAGTCTATCTTCAAGCTGTTTCCACTCTTTCAGATTTTCCACTATGATACGAGAAGCCAGGTTACGAAAAGGCAGAGAATCATCGATCTGGATTTCCATATTACCGTGTTTCGACGGAAAGATTTACATAACGATTAGTGGTAATAGTGCAATCGATTGGACTATTTCTCCATTATTTGGGAGTATACTCATTGCAGTTATTATCTTGGGGTATCACTACACATACAAAACATTTCATGCTTGATACAGACAAATATCTAGAGACACTGTGATTAGTAATACATCTCATTTTCTTTCCTTATAAGGAGGGACCAGGGTATGAGAAGAGTGTTTCTGTTTATGCTGTTGGTATTCTTGATATTTATTTCAGGATGCTTCAAACGTGACCTTCCCGAAAGCGAGTTTCAAGTTTCAAGCGACTCCAATATACGCATATATGTAGATGTTCTTGAAGTGTCTGCTATAACAAATAAAGGTCTGGTAGTACTGGACAATTTTGAAACATCGACAATCGAACTCGTTGATGGCCTGAACGATTTCCTAAAGGAGATATGGACTTTAATCGGGGATACGCTCTATAGGGTAAAGCTTATCACGGGCGACGCTTCATGTAGCGTAGACTATGTTGAATATCCCTGCACAGTCTCGGGAAATAACATCAACGTGATGATCGATCCGTTCCAGATGGAGGATCTCACAAACGTCTTCTATGAGTTCGATATAAAGCTAATGAAACGAGGTGGAAGAAATCCTTCCTTCATGCTCAATCCGGTTATAAGAGTAACAGACTATTTCATCAATAATCCGCCACTGATACCGGATAGTCCTTCTCCTTACGATGGCGCCACCGACATACCTCTGCGACCTACGCTCTCCTGGAACTGCCAGGATCCTGATGGTGGAGAACTCTCGTATGACGTGTACTTGAGTGAACCGAATGATAGCTCGGCTTTCACTAGACTGACAACGGACCACAAAATGAGCAATTTCGAGATAGAAACGGACCTTCAGAATGTCAGTACATATTACTGGAAAGTAGTAGCCAAGGATAGTTTTGGAGCGTCTACAGAAGGGTCTGTCTGGAGCTTCAGCACATCGGACACTGTTATTCCAGAAGGCAGTTTTCTACTCAAATTCTCACTAGCGCAGCCTGAACAAGCAAGTTTCGCTTTGCAGGATGACCGGGAGCTTTCGCTAGTCTACACCAACATTGATGAAGAAGACTCTTCGGGGCGCTTTGTGCTCGTTGATGGCACAAACTCAGTTCAACTCAACAAAGGTGGAACTTATGTTCTGGGAATAGCGGAAAGATACGATGGAGTCATAACTGTACTCGGTCTTATCGGAGATGCTGAACTGGGACTCCACACTCTTCCGGTTTCATATGCAGCAAACGACATAATTGATCTTGGAAACTTGATTCTGAATGGTGGTGTATTTACTTCCGAGCTTATTACGGGACAGGATCTGTGCAACATTCTTGGTCATTCATACGAAACTCTTGCGGCTTTCGGCCAATTCGACATGACGCTTAAGAAGTTCTTGAATCCAGATATAAACAAGAACGGGCTGTACGACAGGGAAGAAGAACCCGAAACTAACTGGACGTTTGCTGTACAAACAGACTCGAAGTGGTTCAATCCTAACGATATTGTCTTTGATGATGTTAGTAATCCAATTCGCCTGCCGATAGAAGAGTTCGTCAAATTCGGAGTCAGATATGCAATTGGATTGAGGAATGTCCCTTGTCTACCAACCTCGGTCGAGACCTCCGTTCCTGGACGATTGACGCTTCCCGACGGGTTGGGGCAGATAGAAGTACCCGGTGGAGAACGTGAAAGTGGATTCCATTGGGAGCCTTACCACTGGGAGACAGGCTGGGGAGAAATATGGTTTCAGTTGGAAGAAGTGGGAGAGACGACACCCCCTTTCAACGGAGATTACGTCCTAGAACTGGGAAATGATTATGAGAACGTCTATTATTTCGACAATTTCGACTTCTTGACTCCGGACGATTACCTCGAAGGATTTGTGTTCGCTCTTTCAGCGGCTACTTTGTATCCCAGTGGCCAGTTCAAGACCTTGTCTTGGAGATGGTACAGGATGCTAGACGATGGAAGCTATGTTCTAGCAACTCCTGAGCAGGTTGCTATGACCAGCAGACAACTTTCATTCTATCTATGTACAGAAGGCTCCGATGACGCTCTGGGCACCGGCGGTACTTGGGATATTGGACCTGAATACTTCGGATATGATTCTACCGTTGCTGGAAGTATCCCAATGACAGAGGAAAGCTTCTGGACATACAAAAATGTTGTTATGTACGAGCACTATCCTTGTAATCAGTATGATAAGGGCAATAACAGATACACGTTCTTGTTTAGAGCAGATGTTATTGGCGAACCAACTGATCCTTCTCCTGCTGAAGGCTCGGCTGATGTCTCGCTTCAACCCACTTTGAGCTGGGAATCCTTCACAGATGGAGAGACTTTAGAATATACAGTCCAGATAAGCCTTTCCAGAGAGGACTTTGATAATTACATTTTCTTCGAGACTACAACAGACTCAACTTCAATCACGATTCCACCTGAAAACGAACTCAACTTCTCTCCAATTTACTACTGGAGAGTCTTTCCTTCTATGGAAGACCCTCTCCATCCCGGAGAGACTATTACCTATGACTTTCAATGTTCTATCTGGTCCTTTTCGACAGTCCATCCCGGAAACTATCCTCCGTCTGTACCATCGAATCCAGATCCTACAAATGGAGCAACTGAGGTCATGTTGAGATCTTCTCTTTCCTGGACATCTTCTGATCCGGATAACGATCCAATAGTGTATGACGTCTATTTTGGAACATCTAGCAATGCCAATGATCTTTCATTGATTGCAGAGAATTACGGCTCTGAAAATTTCCCTATTTCAGATTTCGTATCTCTCAATCCTGAAACGATCTATTACTGGAAAGTTGTCGCAGAAGACATTAACGGAGGAATTTCAGAAGGACCTATCTGGAGTTTCTCCACGATGATGTCGTGTGAGCAGATCTTCTTCGTGGATCCAAACCTGAGTCAAGTAGTCCGCGAATACATTGGAAAGGATCCAGGTGAGCCCATCTACGCAAATGAAGTGCTGGACATAGAAGGCTTCCATGCCGAATGGAGGAATATCTCGAACATCTCCGGTATAGAGCACCTGAGCAATCTGAGATTTCTATACATTAACGAGAACAACATCTCAGACATCTCTCCGCTTGCTAGTCTCAATAAACTGGAGTATCTGAATATAGAGACAAACAACATCTTAGATATTTCTCCTCTTTCGGCCATCTACAGCCTTACAGGCCTGAGTATGGGCAACAATCCAATAGAAGACTTCTCACCAATTGAAAGCCTGTCCAGCCTGCAGAGCCTGGCTATTATCTTACTTTCCCTGACCGATGCGGATATAGGATTCCTGGAAAACCTCCCGCAACTCACCGAGCTGTGGATCTCCCGGAATTCGATCACTGATCTTTCCCCTATTCAGGGTATGGTGAATCTGGGAAGCCTCTTTGCCTATGACAACAAGATCAGTAATATCTCCCCTCTGGCAAATATGGCGCAGTTAAGCTATCTGGGGATATGGAACAACAGAATCAATGATCTCTCTCCGATTTCAAACCTGACATCTCTCATCTATCTCAATTGCTCAGACAACTTAATAACAGATATCTCCCTGCTATCTAACCTGATCAACCTTCAAGAACTCCACATAAGCGGAAACTTAATCTCGTCTATTGTAGAGCTGAGTCAATCCAGCCAGGAAAGCCTTCTTTTCAAGAGCGAAATGAGTTCCTTCTATATACCTGCTGTGTACTATACAGGATCAGGGGAAAGTGATGAGAAGCAAGGCGGTCTTTTCGATATTCAGGCCCTGGAAGGGCTGGTGAATCTAAGGGCTCTTAACCTCTCTTCAAACGTAATTGCAGACATCACTCCGCTGGAATCACTTGTGAATCTAGAATGGCTAAGCCTTTATGACAACGAGATAGAAGACATCTCGCCTCTTGTCAATAATTCGGGCATAGGCTCGGGAGACTTCGTAGATGTAAACAGGAACTATCTCGACCTGACAGAGGGTTCCACGGATATATTGGCTGTTGGGGAGCTCCAGTCAAGAGGAGTAAACATTAATTACCAGGACCAGAAAACCTCGCCCTCCGGGTCGTACATAAAATTCAATCCACAAACCGGAGAGAAGATAAGAAATCTGAGTATCGTCTTCTTCAGAGAGAGCCAATCGACGAGTACGGGAACAGACAACGGGACCCTGGACCTCTCATACCTCGAATCCGGGACTTGGAGATACATGGCGAAAGTGGAGACGCTTTCTTTTGAAGGAGTCAAGCTTTACCTCATAGAAGGAAGTGTGAGTGTCCCAGGAGCAAACGTTATAGAACTCTCAGGCTTCACAGATCACGCAGACCTTACTCTCATTGATGAAAACGGGATGGAATTATCTGATTCTAGTTTAGTCACGGCTAGATTCTTCCTCTCTGACTTCTACGATAATCAATCAACAACATCTTACTCCGAAGTAAAAAAGCTTTATGGAAACATACCGACCATCGACACGATTCATTTCATAGAGCCAGCCCAGGGAAGACACTGGTTCACAGAGAATCTATCCATGCCATCATCATGCTCCCTGTCGCTTGAGAATTGTGCAACACTGAACTTCATTAGCAGCATTGACCTATACGAAGCGATAGACCTGGGTGTAAGTTTCAATTTTAGGAGCAAAGTATCGACGGAGTATCACACATCAGACTTCACAATACGCCTAATGTCCTGCGATAAAGTTGGCTATCATTACGGGGTTTGCAGAAACGGAACATGCTATTATTCAAATTTCGAAGGCTTACAGCTCTCGCCCGGGCAAACACTGGACATGCATGTTCTCGAAGGACTTCGAGTTGAGATTAGCGAGATATCCGATGACGCAACCACTGTAACCATGAACACTGGAAACCAATGGCTAAGCGCTAGATTGAAGGACGCATCTGGATGTCTTGAATGTCAGATTCCAGTCACCATTACACTCTACGATGCGTATGGAAGCATTATTGATCAAGTAGAAATCTGGAACTGGGATTTCGGTCATGAATTCAACTTACCCGAGGCAGGAAACTACGAGCTCGTGATCTCTGCCTTTCTTGTCGATTTTCCAAACTCTGAACTCCAAAACACTCTGCTTGAACGCACTCTTCACATCAACGTGGAAGAGCCCGAAGAGATATTCTTCTCCGATCCAAATCTGGATCAAGTCGTAAGAGAGTACATCGGGAAGAACTCTGGTGAACCAATCTACGCAAATGAAGTGCTGGACATAGAAAACTTCCACGCCGAATGGAGGAGTATCTCGAACATCTCCGGTATAGAGCACCTGAGCAATCTGAGATTTCTATACATTAACGAGAACAACATCTCAGACATCTCTCCGCTTGCTAGTCTCACTAAACTGGAGTATCTGAATATTGAAACTAACAACATCTCTGACATCTCAATACTCACTCAGCTAGCAAGTCTGCAGGGCTTAAGCACCGGAAGAAATCCCATCATTGACCTTTCTGTAGTGAGCCAAATCCCAAACCTCAACAGTCTTGCATTAGTGGGGCTCGGTCTAGAAAATAGCGATATACTATTCCTTGGAGAGAACACGAAAATTCAAACTATATGGCTGAATCAGAACAACATCACCGACCTAACCACACTCGCAAGTATGGTTTACCTTAATAGTCTAGACTTCTCGAATAATCTGATAACCGACTTGAGTCCATTACAGAACCTCAGCTACCTGACAGGCATATGGGGTTACAGCAATCAGATCACCAGCCTTGAGCCTTTACAGTATCTGGCAAACCTGAGCGCACTTTTCATGGGTGGAAACCAGATAACTGATTTGAGCCCACTAGCATCTCTCACTCAGATCAGTCATCTCGAATGCTCCAGTAATCAAATTTCCAATATCTTGCCTCTTGCAGCTCTTCCAAACCTGCAGTGGGTGAGTGTAAGCAATAACGATATTCAGGACATATTACCTCTAGTGAATAACACCGGCATAGATTCAGGAGACTATGTAGATATCTCATTCAACTTCCTGGATCTCACCCCAGATGGAACAGACATGACAAACATCGCGTTACTTCTCGAGAGAGGAGTTGACCTGGCTTACGAGCCTCAGAAATGAAAGGAGGAATTCAAGACCCACAAGGTCATTTGGTTATTAACAAAGAAATGAGAGACTGACACTTCTATACAGTTTCACTTAATCGTTATTTAAGATTATACGAGAGCGAAAATAGGGACTGACGGGCTCCTGATGTCTGTTCACGATTTTTTCTTCTCGTCCTCTCTTCTCTCGCGTTCGGGTTCCGGGGTGTGGGATCTAGGGTCTAGTAAGAGCGAGATCCCGTATAGATGCTCTACGGGATGACAGTCTTACTCCCTTACCGTCATGCCGGACCCCGATCCGGCATCTCGTCTCTGGAGAGACCAGACCCAGGAACCAAGAGTTCTACTATGTCTTCGGTCTTGGACCAAGAAACTGAACGCGTGGCGTCGAGGAACCGCTCTTCGCAACTATAGATAGCTTTCTTCTGGTCAGTTGGGCTGCGAAATCGCGCTTATAAGAAGACTTGCGCATAGATATACGGCTCTGCTCGTGGCTTCGATGAATACTTCTTTTACGTCCCCCCAGAGTGCGGCAAACCTGTAGGCGGAGTCTCTCTTTCTTTTCATGTCGGCTTCTTCGAATACTTTAGACTGTTCCATCGACTTGCGGATACTTTCGAAAAGCACCGCGGGGATCTCCTCGTCTCCGAAGATGCGCGGTCCTTGCCTGAGGAGCATTTCGCTCCTGAAGAAGAAGTTGCCCAGAATCGATTCGATCCTCACATGGAGTCCCGGCTGACCGGTTAATTGACCGTCGTTGTTGTTCACAACGTGGAGCGGCATCGTGAGATCGCTGGCAAAGTGGAAAAGCCTGGCGATGGCGTAGGAAGTTCCGGCGAAGTCGTCCGATCGGGAGAGATTTCTGACATCAAAGAAGGCAGTTATGAGGGCGCCGAGGGCGTTTCTGGACATTCCGGGAAGCTCGAGAATCTCTGACATCGTCAGCCCTTCTATTCCAGGATAATTATGAATACGGAAGCTGTGACCGGGAACGAGCTCCCTCACGAAGTACCTGTCAACGTCGACGAAAGATGCCTGCAGCCCTATCCAGTCGTTGAAAAGCGGCAGGGGCAGACCCCCGCTGATCGCCTCGAGCAACGAAGGCTCGATGCTTTCAAGAGCCGCGACGGCTATCCTGCTGTGGGTGAAGAAGCTCCATCCCAGGCAAAGAGAGCATACTATCAGAAATAGCAGTAGAAGAGTCGCCTTCATAATTCACCCCGTGCAGGGCCAAACGCCCGGTATGACCAATGGTAACATAGATCTTTCGTGTACTCGATTGAAATTAAGTGAGTACACCGTGAAAGAAAAAGCTTTCCGGCCTGTCTCGAATGATATACTCTCGATGAAAACTGTGGAAAGGGGGGAAACAACATAAGCAGAAAGGTACCCTTGAGATCCATAAAAGAGAAGATAGAAGAGCTGGATGAAAGAGTTAAGGCCTATTCCGAAGAGGTAGAAGATGATACGGTTCATTTGAAAGTCTCGAACTTCCTCCCGAATGAGCAGGAAATTCGCGAAATCATCGACAACCTGGAAGATGGAACCCGGTATCTCCCTCTCCACAGGGGAGTTGCGGTAGTCGTAGAATGTGAAGATGCGGAAACTGGAGATCTGGATGCCTTTCTAGAGTCCGTAAAGAAAGAACTGATTCCCCGGCTGTATTACCTGGACAGGGATATGAAGAGACTCACCAGAATCGGCCTCATAATGCTCGCCATCGGCGCCGTCATCATGGGAGTCTCCACTTTTCTCGCGACTATGAGTTTCACGGCCTCGTACCTGATCGACCAGATACTGGTCATAACAAGCTGGGTCTTCATCTGGACTTCGGTGGAGAAGATCTTCTTCGAACGGCGCGATGTTATGTATCACAAGCGCCTTATCCAGAGACTGTATTTTGCCAGTTACTGTAATGTAGCTTGAGCGAGGATTTAGGATCAGGAGCCCGGAAACTCACAGTATGAGTTATGCGGGTTATGAGTCCCGTATTTCCTGCACAAAAAAACGGGCGCCTTTGAGGACGCCCGTCTTTTCGATTAACCCTGAATTATTCCAGTTCTTCGATGGTGATAAGCTTTAGCGGAATTATGACCTTAGGCTCGACGGTCGCGCCGTTGATTATTCTCTGCGCCGCCACGACGGCCATAGCCATCTGTAAGGCAGGCTGCTGCTGAACCGTGGCGACCATTTCTCCGGCTTTGATGGCAGCCAGGGCGTCGTCGGTGGCATCGATTCCCACGATTTTCAATTCGGAAAGTCTGCCGGCCGCGATCGCAGCTCTCACCGCACCGAGAGCCATTTCGTCGTTGTGTCCGTAAATGCCGTTGAGCACAGGGTTGCCCTGAAGGATATCCTCGGCGACAGTTGCGCCCTGCTCTCTCGAGTAGTTCGCGGTAAGGGATGTCACAACCTGGATATCCGGGTATTTCTTGAGTTCGTTTACAAAGCCCTGCTGTCTGTCGGTGGCCGATGGAGCCCCGGGGATTCCCTCGAGAATGGCGACCCTTCCCTTACCGTTCAGAGCGTTAGCCATGGCAACTGCGGCCAGCATTCCGGCCTCTTTGTTGTCGATATCCAGGTGCTGTGCGACGACTCCGCCGTTGGACGGCCTGGTAACGGTAATGACAGGTATGCCCGCGGCGTTGGCCTCGAGAACGGCCGGAACTATCGCGTCGGAATCAACGGGGTTGATTATGAGGACATCGACTTTTCTGATTATCAGGTCCTGGACCTGAGAGAACTGCTTCTCCGGAGAGTCCTGCGCATCCAGAACGACGAAGCCCAGACCGAGTTCGGCGGCCTTTGCTTCCCCGCCCTCCTTCATGGTTACGAAGAAAGGATTTGCCAGAGTAGAGACGGCGAAGCCGATTGTCTTTGCCGCCATGCCGGTTAGTGCCAACAATCCCACCATCAGAACTAAAAGAATTACCTTCTTCATGTTACTCCTCCTTTTCTTTTCGAACGATCAGTCACTGCGTTTGGCCAGTACTGCAACAAGGATTATTACACCCTTTACGATCTGCTGAAAGAACGACGATACACCCACCAGATTCATTCCGTTGTCTATTACACCGATCACCATGGTACCCAGAAGCGTGCCGAGAACCGTTCCTATACCCCCTGACAGGGAAGCGCCACCCAGAATTACGGCAGCGATCACGTTCAGTTCAAGTCCTTCGCCGGCGGTTGGCTGGGCCGAAAGGAGTCTTGAAGTGATCAATATACCGCCCAGGCCGCTCATCACGCCCGATATCACGAAGGCGAGAACCCTGTAGCGCTTGACGGGAATGGCCGACAGCCTCGCCGCTTCGCGGTTGGCCCCTATCGATTTCATGTAAACACCGTGCTTGGTTCTGTTCAGAACGAAAAACGCCAGTACGAAGATTCCGGCGGCGATGATGGATGAGACCGGAACGACCCCCAGGTATCCGGCGCCCATGGTTCCGAAATCAGCGGGCAACTTCGAGATCGGTTTCCCGCCGGTCCAGACAAGGGCCGCTCCTCTTGCCACGCCCAGCATCGCGAGCGTTACGATAAACGATTGAACCCTACCGTACACCGTTAGAAGTCCGTTAACGATTCCGATTCCCGCCCCCATGAGGAGGCCTGAAATCATAGCCAGTTCCAGTTGGCCGGACGCTTTCAAGACTACCGCCGTTGTAACCCCGACCAGCGCCGCGGCCGATCCTACCGAGAGATCTATCTCTCCGGTGAGGATCACGAAAGTCATGCCAATAGCGACTATTAGCGTGATCGAAACCTGCCGGGTGATATTCAGTAGATTCTTCGAGGTGAAGAAATAAGGGGACAGAAAGGAGAAGACCGCCAGCAGGGCCACGAGTATCAGTATCAATCCCAGCTCGCCCTTCAGGAGTCTTTTGATCTTCACCCAGTTCACAGTCTTTCTCTCCCCGGTTTCTATTTTTTTGTCCATCACGTTCAACCTCCAAGCGCCACTGTAAGTATTTTCTCCGTTGTCAGTTCTTCACCGGCGAGTTCGGAAACCACGCTTCCTTTACGCATAATCAGTACCCTGTCGCACACTCCGCTCATCTCTCTGAACTCCGAGGACATTATCAGTATCCCCGCGCCGTTGTCGGCCAGGGAGTTTATCAGAGAGTATATTTCCGTCTTCGCACCGATATCTATTCCGCGGGTCGGTTCATCGAGAATGAAAATATCGGTCGCCCCGCAAAGCCACTTCCCTATAACCACCTTTTGCTGATTTCCGCCGGAAAGGTTCTGCACGGGCATTTTTACGTCCAGGGGTGTGACTTTAAGCTTTTCGGCCGTTTCTCTGGCGATCTCGAAGCGCTTCCTGTAGGAAATAATTCCCCGCTTCATGGAGAGCGCCAGATTGGCGATGGTGATATTGTGCTCGACAGGTAGTCTCAAGAAGAGGCCCTGAACCTTTCTGTCTTCCGGCACAAAGGAGATGCCGCGCCTTTTAGCGTCGTTCGGCGATGTTATCGCCGCCCTTTCCTCCTTCACCGCTATCTCGCCCGCCACCTTTCGATCGACTCCGAACAGACCGAGTGCCAGCTCGCTCTTGCCCGAACCTATGATCCCTGTGATCCCAAGTATTTCGCCCCTGTGAAGCTTGAAGGAAACCGGTGCGGCCATGCCCTCGCTCCGGAACTCGCTGGCTTCGAGCACGGTCTCCCGGCCGGGGAAGCCGCTTCGCCCGGGGAACTCCTCTTTCAAGGTTCTGCCCAGCATGGCCCTGACCAGGGTTTTGAGATCCACCTCCCCGATTTTGAAGACGCCGGCGTTTTCGCCGTCCCTCAGAACGGTGGCCCTGTCGCAGACCCTGAAGACTTCATCCAGATAGTGAGAGATATAGATCATGGTGACTTTCTTCCTCTTCAGGTCGTCCATTATGGAGAAAAGAGTATCGATCTCGGCTTTGCTCATACCGGTTGTCGGCTCGTCCAGAAGAAGTATGTTGGCGTTTATCGAGAGCGCCTTCACTATTTCCACGATCCTCTTCTGTCCCAGTCCGAGGTCCGATACCGGCGTTTCCGGCGCTATTTCTATGCCGAAGGTGTTGAGGTACTCCAGAGCCCTTCCGGTCAGTTCCTTCTTCTTGAGGTTGCCGAAGAAATTGCCGACCGGTTCATGACCCAGGAAGATATTCTCGGCCACCGTCAGACTGTCGATTAGGCTGAGTTCCTGATAGATAGCCCCTATCCCCTTCTGGCGCGCATCGACGGGATCTTCTATCACGACGTTCTTCCCGTGAATCAGGATCTTTCCCGAGTCCATCCTGTGGACACCGGTCAGGATTTTTATGAGCGTCGATTTTCCCGCGCCGTTCTCGCCCAGGAGGGCGTGAACCTCGCCCTCGGAGAGTTCGAACTGAACGTTCTTGAGCGCGTGGATCCCTCCAAAGGATTTATTTATATCTTCGAGCTTCAGTACGGTTCCGGCCACCCTTATCACACCCGCTTATCCATGAATTGCCTTACTCTCTCAGGGGACGGTATCGAAGTCTGGGCTCCCGCGATCGTAGTGCTCAAGGCTCCGGCACAGTTGGCAAGCTCAAGCGACCTCTCGATCGAACAGCCCTGTGCGAGCGAGGCGGCAAGAGTCCCTGAAAACACGTCGCCCGCCGCCGTCGTGTCGATACATTCCACGCTCAAGGGTGGAAACTCCACGATTCTGTCTTCGATGCAGGCTACCAAGCCTTTATCTCCTAGTGTTATCACCGGCAGTTTGAAACCCATTTTCTTCAATCTCTCTATCGCAACTTTTGCATCGGCCTTGTTTTTTATCTCGACTCCGGTTATTGCTCTGGCCTCGGACTCGTTCGGCTTGATTACATCCACGAGGGGCGGAATATCGGCAGGGAAAGGTCTGGAAGGCGCCGGTGCCGGATCGACGATCACGAACATACCACGCTGGCCCGCCAGTCTTATGGCATGGTATATGGTCTCAAGATTTATCTCCATTGTCAAAAGCAGGATCCTGCCCGGCACGAAGAGGTCGGAGTTTTCGAGTACATCGCCTGGCGTCAGAAAGGCGTTACTCCCGGGAGTGAAGGATATCGAGTTCTGGCCTTTGCTATCCACACGTATAATTGCGATACCGGCTGTTTTTTCTCTGTCTATAAGTATCCTGGATGTATCGACGCCCCTGGAAGCCATCTTCTCCAGCAACTCCTTGCTGAAACCGTCGCCTCCCAGTTTTGAAAACATTTTTACCTTCGCCCCCTGCACAGCGGCCGTAACGGCCTGGTTTCCACCCTTTCCGCCGGGATAGGTGTTGAAGTTGTCCGTCACCACAGTCTCGCCCGGTTCGGGAAGACGGTCCATAACCATCACCAGATCCATGTTTATACTGCCCATGCAGAGTATCTCGCCGTTGAATTCGAAGTCAATCATCCGAAAGCTCCCTTCTCAGAGAATGAATCTTTTTCATGAAACTCACGACTTTTTTACCGTCCACGGGATTCTTCCAGTCATTTCCTTCTTTGAAAAAACTTCCAACTATCGCGCCGTCGGCGAAAGATAGAAGTTCTTGGGCGTTATCTTCCGTCAGTCCGCTGCCGATGATCACCGGTGCTTTCACACTCTCGGAGAATCTCTTCACCTTTTCCGGAGTCGGGGCCTTTCCGGTTTCGAATCCGGTGACGATGAGAATCTCCGCGCCCTCCGACTCCGCATCGTGGGCCTGTTCTTCGATCGTCCTGTCGGATATGATGAAATGGCTCCCGTGCTTGACGTTGACATCGCACATGAACTTGATATCGTCGGCCCTGAGCGAGTGCCTGTACCTGGCCAGCTCCCCGCCTATCCCTTCGGTGAGCCCGGCGTGCGAAATGTAAGCGTTCACCCATTCGAAGATCCTTATCCATCTCGCGCCCGAAGCGATGGCCGCTGCCAGAGCTATCCTGCCGCCGTTGAGATGGCAATCCACCCCGACGGGAATACCGACGGTCTCCCCTACTCTAGCGGCAACCACACCAAGCGCCGCGGCAGTTTCCGGACCGATCTTTTCTCCCTTCAGATAAGGAAAGTCCCATATGTTTTCAACCTGCACTCCGTCAACGCCGTTGTCCTCGAGTATCCTGGCCTCCTCCAGGGCGATTCTGATTATCTCCTTCATGCCCATGATCGACCGATCGTAGCCGGGAGAACCTGGCAAAGGTCTGAGATGGACCATCCCGATAATTGGTTTATTTACTTTGAAGATTTCGGTCAGTATTTCCTTCCTGTCGCTCACACTCTTCCACCTCCCGGCTAAACACACAAATCGACAGAGATGCCGGATAAACGTTTAACTACGACCGCGGCGATCGACCCGTCCAATCGTCCAATCGTCCGATCCTGCTCTCAGAAATCCACTCCGGAAACCAGTATTATGTTGGCGTAAGGTGTGAATTCACCAGTCTTGACGAAGACCTTAACTTCCTTGCCCTGGAGTCCCCCGTTCAGTACCAGGTCTTTGAATTCCGGATGGGGAATGTTCTCCTCAACGATATCGTTTCCCTTGTTTTTCACCTTCGAAATCACTTCCTTGAGCTCGGCGTAGGTATGCGGGCTCACTGTTTTTGTCTCGTCGGCGATTATCACCTTTTCGATCTCCAGCTCCTCCAGAACCACCTTCACGACGTCCACCAAGCGCGGTAAGTTCCTGCCCACCGACACATCGATGCAAACGGTGTTTTCATGCCTGGGGAAGGGGAAGCCCCTGTCGGTTATTACCAGCATGTCTCCATGACCGAGCCTCGCAACTTCTCTGGAAAGATCGTTGTGCAGTATTCCTTTCGTTTTCATTGGTTCACCTCCGGTATTCTTCTGCTAAGGGTCGATTCCCTCACTATAAGATTTGAATCTAGTTCTATCTTTCTCGTAAATACGCTCTCCCGTCTGGATTTTTTCTGTATCTTCTCCAGTAAAAGTCTCATAGCAGTTTGCCCGGCTTCGAATTTCAGCTGGTTTACGGTAGTCATCGCAGGAACAACCAGCGACGAGTAAAGCACGTTATCAAAACCGGCCACCGCGATATCTTCAGGGACCCTCAACCCTCTTTCTTTAGCCGCTTCTATGGCACCCCAGGCCATCATGTCGTTACCGGCGAAAACGGCTGTGGGACGGGGCTTTTGCTCTATAATCAATCTCATGGTATTGTAGCCGTCTTCATATTTGAAAGAGGCGTAATAAATGGTTATCTCTTCTTTTCCTATACCGAACTTCTCAAGTTCGTTGCAAAACCCTTGCAATCTCCTGACAGCTGTCGGCACTTCTTTGGGACCGGCGATGCAGGCGAATCTGCGGTGGCCGTTCTCTAAAAAATGCCTTGCCAGCTGTGCCGAACCCTTGAAGTTGTTGGTGTAGATGATATCTATGAGTGGATTCTCAATAGACAGGTGCCGGTCGAGTATCACCATGGGCATACCGTTGGAAAGCTCGGCAAGAACAGTCTCTTCCATTCTTGGAGCGACATTTATCACTCCATCTACCCCATGACTGTGAAAGGAATTGAGTGTCTCTTCTTCTCTAGCCTTTTCTCCATCGCTGTTACAGAGGAACATCTGATAATCGTGTTCTAGGGCTACGTTTTCCACGCCCCTGGCTATTTCTGCAAAATACGGATTTGTTATGTCTGGAACCATGAGACCCACCAGGAAAGATTTCTTTATTTTGAGACTCCTGGCGATCTTGCTTGGTCTGTATTGAAGGCGATCTATGGACTCGAGAACCTTTTCGCGCAGCTCGGGGCTCACATATTTGTTCCCGGAAAGTACGTTGGAAACCGTCGCGATAGAGACCCCCGCAAGTTTGGCTACATCTTTCATATTAGACAAATGGCTCACCCGTTTCATAGTTAAACGTTTAGTTAATCGTTTAACAAGAGAATACTACTTCTCCTCGCTCTCTGCAAAATCCATTTAACGCCTTTCAGAGACGTTCATAAAAGAAGAAGAGCGATTATCAAATCCTCGCTCTTCTTCCCAAAGCTTTTCGCGCCTATCTTTATATTTCAACGTATGCTATTCTTGCGGAATTATCCACCTACATTCCCGCATTACCCAGCGGTCCCGCATAGTTTTTGCGATGCTATTTATCGAGACTGAAGTGGATCACCTTATCCATGAGAACTTCTTCATACGATGGCCCTACTCCGGTCTCAGGATTCACATAAGCTCTGAACGCTATTCTCAGGTTGTTGTAGGTAAGCCTCTCAGAAGTAGGTTCTGGAATCAACAGACAATAATCTTCATTATCCGGGTTTGACCTCGCAACTTTCCAGACATAGAAATACTTCGCGTTTGGATCGTCGGGCAGAAATCTCTCTGCGCTGCCAATAAGGCCAAGTTTGCTCTCAACGCTATGCTCACTGTGAACACTCGCGAATCCATAGAGAATCTTTGACTCGACTGGCAGAAGATCCTTCACGAGATCATCTGTATAGACTGTGAAATTCGAGTAAGTTGACTTTCCCGTAAGCGAGTGTACCGGACCAAACACTATGGCGAAGTCATCGGGATCATCTCCTATCAGGAAGGGATCCGTCCAGATATATATAGTATCCCTGCTATCTCCAAGAACATCAGTGACGTTCTGAATGGCCATGTAACTAATCTCCACAGATCTTTGAGTCCGAAGAACGTCGGCCTTTAGATTGGAGTACTCTTTGATTATTGCTTCCTCCAGTCTGTCCATAGTTGGCTTTAGGTCGAGTTCAGAATAATCGCCAGTGTCCCTTGGAATCATGCTCGGCGTCGGGAATGGATCAGGTTCAATCGGTCTGGTAGGTGTGACGCGCAAGACCCAGCCTCGATAATTATGACTGTAAGGAGGCTTCACGGTCAGTTTGCCATCCACTATAAGTGGAGGATCCTGTGCGTAGGTCTTGTCTTCGGGATTTTTGAACAATGCCAGGCGAATCACAGTTAGTAACTCGTCGCAGTCCTGCTCAAGCCCCAGTTTCAGCATATTTGAAGGAATCGGTTCGGTGTTGATCAGGCTCTGAATAAAACCCACTTCTGCCGCGGCGGCTCTCATCAGTACATCCATATTCTTATCAGGGGTAGATATGATCATCGTTGGAGCATTGAAAACAGTTCCGGCCGTCTCGGGTAGGATCGATTCACCCGTCTTGATTCTTGTCATATTGATCGTATCACCTACACTTGCCAGGACACGTTGCCGGCCGCTTTGACCGGGCAGATACTTGGACATAACAAACGTGACATAGCTGAAGTAAGTGACCTCCGGTGGAGTCCAGCCGATGAAGATAATCGCCTCGTCCTCCCTTAGCCTGAAGGTGAACGGCAAGGTGTTTGGAACTGTCTGCCCGGGCGCCGGCGGCAAGAAATATGCTAGATAGGGATTGGAAGCGTTGTTTCCATAACAGCTCGGGATCAGGTGTTTTGAAAAGAGGTCTAGCAGATCCCAAGTGTAAACCACACCCTGTTGAACAACAAACCCGTTCTCCTCAAGCTCTGCGATGAAGCTGTTTACGTTCTCTTCAGTGAAGTATGGATCCAGCGAAAACAATGAGACGGCAAGAAATAGCAGAAGAAGCATCGCCAAACGTTTCATTCTCGGTTCCCCCCCTTGGGTTCCTGTAGCCAAATTAGTAATTTGCCCTGGCTCCTTTCCAGACTTAAGGCCAGTTCTCGCGTCTTACGGATTTTCTACTGGTTCAGCTGCTAAAACCATCTGAGAAAGCTTTGAGATAAAGGGGAAACAGAATTCGAAGAAAATCTCTCGTGACTATGTCTTTTCTCACGGCTAGACATGATTGACGCTCTCTCAACTACTTCAGCATGATAGAAATAACGATCCAAAGACCAAGTGCAGGGCAAATCCCGATAAATTATAGCATCATCTTCTTTTATGACAAACGTTTGCTAGAAGTATATACACAATATGAGAACAGAACGTAATAATGAGCTCCATAGACGGTGCGTGGTATTAGGCGGAAGTCGTTACCACCGATAGCCGCTCCGAAGTTTATACTTGTTATGATTGCAGATCACAAAGAAGGAAGGTGAAAAGATGAAAGCAAGAATTAAGTTCCTGCCATTGCTTCTGGCAATGATCGCGTTGTTTGTCACCAGCACTTTTGCAGCAACACAGTACACCGTCGTTAAGGGCGACACCCTGTGGAGCATCGCCCGGAGTTACGGCATCGACTGGACGGAAATCGCATCCTTCAACGGTATCGAGAACGAGTACTCTCTGAAGGTGGGTACGGTTCTAGCGATTCCCCATAGCTTTACGGAACAGACCGTTCTGATCGCCAACGGCGACCACGAAATCCCGGCGGTTGTGTGCATGCCCGACGGTGACGGTCCCTTCCCGGCAGTCGTGATGCTTCACGGCACGGGTTCGAACAAAGACGAAGCGGGTGGGGGCTATCTTTTGACGGCGCCGGCCCTTGCAAAAGCGGGGATCGCCAGCATTCGTTTCGATTTCATCGGCAACGGTGACAGCAAGGCCGACTACATAAACTACAACTTCACGTCGGCCGTATCCGACACCAACGCGGCATTCGATTATATGGCCGGACTGAAAAGTATCGACCCCAACCGCATCGGTGTTATGGGCTGGAGCCAGGGCGGCACGATTGCCATGCTGGCCGCCGGCCATAACCGCTCCTTCCGGTCGGTAGTCTGCTGGGCAGGCGCCCCCGATCTCAAGTTGATAGGAACGGCCGAGAACTATGAAATCGCCAAAGCCAACGGCTATTACGAACTCACCTTCGACTGGCGCCCGTCGTTGAAGCTCGGTCTTCAGTGGTTCGAAGAAGTGTATAACACTGATGTTTTGCAGGTCTTCTCTAATTCCTCCGCCCCCGTGCTGGCTATCAACGGCGCAATGGACACCGTGGTCGATCCAGTCAACGCACAGCGCATAGTCGATGCGTCCAGTAACAAAAACTCCAGAGTACTCCTGATAGAAGGCGCGGACCATACGTTCAACATCTTCACCGGCGACATGACGGCTTTCAACAAACTCATCGCCGCGACTGTTGACTGGTTCGCAGATACTCTCTGACCCTTTTCATGGTGGGAGCTCGAGTTCTCAAGAATCAACGGTGATGGAAGACGCACTGCCCGATCTCTTTGTGAAGGATTCGAAGCGATACCGTCATAGACTCTCTAAAATGAAACGGCCGGGAAGAAACCCGGCCGTTTTTTGTCCACTTCTACTATTCCACTTTGACGTTTATCGCGAAGGTCTTTATCGGGTGTACGCTCTCCCAGGGTCTCCGCAGCGAAAAGACGATCACGCACTCTCCCGGACGTTCGGCCCGGAAGGTCCATTCCACTTCATAGGGAGCCCCCGTGAGACTTTCCTTTCCAGTATCTACGACACCATGTTTTACAAAAGCCAGTGAAAGCACATTCGGGTTGGAAATCCCCACATCCCAAACGTAACCGGTGCTCCCATTTTCTTCGAGTGTCAAGCTTGCCAGCTCCCCGATTTTCAGCGAGTTGACTACCGACTGCAGCATGACGGTAGAGGGTGTCGAAGACTGAAATAGCAACGGCGTGATCAGCACATTGGGAACATATTTACGAAGAATTTCTTCGAAACTGCCGTCGCGTTTCATGCTGTCAAGCGTCTTTTGCAGACTCAAAACCGTCTCCGGGTCGGTGCCTCTGGAGGCCGCGATGTAGAAATAGTTCGTCTGGATTTCGAGCAGACGGTCTAGATTCTCCATCTGGTAACCGGCGTTCTGCACCAGTTCGCTGACGGTGAGATCGGTGAATATCGCGAGATCGGCTTCGCCGCTCATCAGCTGCCGCACGGTGTCCAGAGGATCCAGAAAACTCTTCAGATTCGTGAAGCCCAGATCTATAAGGAGCTGTTCGGTCCACCAGTCCTTTGTAGTGGCGATCGTTCCGACCTTCCTGGCTTCTTCGAGATCGGCGGGAGCTACTGACGAACCGGCCCGCCCGTAAAGGTAAGCCGTGTTCCTGCCAACCGGTCCGATCCACTCGAAGAGTGGCTTTCGAAACTCCGTCTGATCCATACTGAAGAGAAGAACGTTGGGCAGGTTCGAAGCCAGTTCATAGCCGATCGCCCACGGAACGAGGAAGATCTCTTCTTTCATACCGTTTCGTTCCATGAGCTCTCTCACTATCTCGGTAACAAAGCCCGCAGGTCCTCCATCGCCCATGTATGTAACGGGCGGGTACTCCTCGGTGAGCAGGGTATAGACGCCGGGGACCGGACGGCCCGGCAGCCATTTTTCGTAAAGCCCGGCAAAGTCGCCGGAGCTTTTCAGACTGTCCAGCCCCTCCTGCCACCTTCGAAGGGTGTCGGTCGGTACGTCTTTCGAGAAACCTATATATGTCATATCGAGGTCGAGAACGATCGTGGCACGCAACTTTGAAGATTCAGGTATTTTCTCCGTCAGACGCGTATAGACATCGAAGTTGAAAGGGGCCAGATCGATGTCACCCTCCAGAAGGCTCTTCAACAAAGCCGCCTCGTCGTCGAAGATCACCGTATCCAGACCCTGCTCGGCCAGGAGTTGCTGGGAATAATACCCGCGCACGGCGCCGACCTTCCCGGCTTTCTTTGCATCGTCTATCGAGCGAATGTCGGGAGAGGTATCGCGGGCGTAAAGATACGTGGGCGTTATCGCGATAGGGCCCACCCAGTTGAACTGGGATTTCCGCTGCGGGGTGAATACGAGCGTGGGCAGAGCGTACTCACCGCCGTCCTGCAGCTTCGCGTAAGCCTCTTCGAAGGGCATAGCGGTCATCTCTGCTTCGAGACCGAATTCAGACGAGAGCAATTTTACAAGTTCTACCGCCAGACCCTTGAGCTCGCCATTTTCCTCGTAGCTGAAGGGGCTGTAGGACGGATTCACGAGAAAGGTCACTCCCCGCGCCATCGCCACTGAGAGTGGGAGAAACACTACCAACAGAAGAAAGAATATCCTGACCGAATTTCGCTTCACTTTATCTCCTCCCTGCTAAAACCTCTTTCAAGGCATTAATTCAATATATCACACAGGTATGCGACAACAGAAAGGGAGTTGTGTCTCTGTGATAGAAAAAGTGCCCCGGGCAGGATTTATCTATCGCTCAGGCCTTCCCGTATTGCTTTCTCGTCTTGAGATGGAACAGCAGCAGAACCACGACGCTCATTATGTACGGGAGCATCAGGGCGAACTGGGGCGCGATCTTCTCGTTCTGCAGCTTGACGGATAAGGCGTCAAAGAGGCCGAAGAGAAGAGAGATGAAGAGGACCCTCTTCGGTTTTCCTCCCGAGATGAGTATCGCGGCCAGCGCAACGAAGCCCCTGCCGCCCGTCATGTCGCGCGAGAACATCCTCACGTTGTAGAGCGAGAGCTGAGCGCCGGCAAGTCCACAGAGACCGCCGCACAGGATGCTTGCCCAGAGCTGAATAACACCGACTTTTATACCGGCAGCGGTGAGGGCCTGGGGCATCTCGCCGCAGACTCTGAGCCTCAGTCCGAAAGAGGTCTTGTAGATAATGTATGCCAGCAGGAAGGCGATTGCGATAGAGAGATAGGTGAGAATGCTGAAGTTAAGCAGGTAGTTGTCAAGGAAGTAGTTTCCCGTCTTTACCTTGAGCTCCATTATAGAGGCGATGTCGGGGGAGTTGAAGGCGTTCTTTCCCTGGAACATCACTCTCATTAGAAAGAGGGTTAGCGAACTTATAAGTATGTTTATCGCGAAGCCTATGGCGAAGTTGTTTGCCTTAAGGAAGCTTACGAATACCGAATACAGAAGCGATATTAGCATCGAAGCGACCACCCCGGCAATGATACCGTAAAAGGCGCTGCCGGTTAGGTATGAGAACACCACCGAGAAGAACGCGCTTATGAGCATGAGACCTTCCATAGCCACGTTTATTATCCCCGCGTGATAAGTGAGCGCTCCCCCAAGCGAGGCGAGAAGTATGGGGGTTGCCATCCTGATAGATGTTCTGAATAGTGTGGTAATCAGCTCTATATCCATTTTCAACCTTCCCTTCGCCCGACAATGAACGTCTTGAACGCCGCCACAAAAAGCACCATAACAGCTTGAAGGACACCGCTTATCTCGGCCGGAACGGACGTGAACAACTGGAGATTGACGCTACCCGTTTGAAGAGCCGAGAAAAGAAAGGCGATCCCCACAATGAGCAGGGGGTCGTTAAAGGCAAGAAGACAGATGAGCAGACCGGTGAAACCGTATCCGGGCGAAAAGCTCTGCATCACTCTTTGAGTCATTCCAAGGACGAGGAGGCCACCGGCAAGACCCGCGAGAGCCCCTCCGATAAGCATCGACAATAACTTCGTTTTCTTTACCCTTATTCCACTCAGCCCGGCAAAAACCGGGTTACTGCCGGTGATATCGAACTCGTAGCCCGTAATGAACCTCTTTCGGAATATGAAGAGAACCAGAACCATACCGATGGCCACGAAGAAAGTCGCGGAGAATTGAGAGCCTTCGAACAGGTATGGAATCACAAAACTCGACTTGATATATGGAGTCTGTGCCAGAGGCGAGCGCGGATCTCTGAAAGGGTTGTTGATCAGGTATGCTATCAACTGCGCCGCGATATAATTACCCATAAGCGTGGTGACGACCTCGTCCATCCGGAGCTTTATTTTGAAGAAGGCCGGCCACGCGGCCCACGCCATTCCAAATGCGGCAGAGACAATCAAAGCGACGACGATGTTCACTAGACCGACCCCAAAATCGATCGAAAAACCGACAAGCGCCGCTCCGAAAGCTCCCAGAAGCAACTGGCCCTCCCCGCCGATGTTCCACATACCCGTCCAGGCGGGGACTGCAACGGCGGCCGCGGCAAGAATCAACGGCACCATCTTGTTGAGTGTGGAGAGAAACTGGTAATGATTGCCCAGAGAGCCTTCGATGATGTAGCGGAATCCCTTGAAAGGCGATTCGCCGCCGAACCAGATTATCAATGCCCAGACGGATAATATGCACAACACCAGCAGAAGCGAGAGAAGCAACTTCCTGAAACTAAGAGTGCGAGTACCGATCATCCTGCGCCCCCCTTATCCCCGTCATATAGTAACTTATCTCCGTCGGATCATAATGGGGGTGCGTCATCTCGGTGACGGCTCTCCCTCGATAGAGCACGATAATTCTGTTCGCAAGACCCATTATCTCCTCTAGATCGCCGCTTATGAGGATTACTCCCGAGCCTGTCTTGACCAGCCTCCTGAATGAATCATGAATGAGCTTTCTTGCGGCAACGTCGACCCCTGCCGTGGGTTGAGCCGCGACGAGAACCACCGGTTCGTAAGCGATCTCCCGACCGACTAGCAGTTTCTGCATGTTTCCGCCCGAGAGAGCCCTGACGGCCGTTTTGATATTCTTGCCGCAGCGCACGTCGTAGTCGGCAACGATCGATTCTGTGAAAGACCTTGCATCGGTGTCCTTTATCAACCATTTCCCGAATTTTCCGAATTTATGGTGGCCGGCCATGCAGTTCTCCACTATGCTTCTATCGGGAGCCAGCCCCTTTCCCATCCGGTCGTCGGTGATTAAGGCGAGACCGGCTCGTCTTCTTTCGAGCGTGTCGAGAGAAGATATAGATGAACCTACGAGCCTTATATCCCCCGAGGCCAATCTCAGACTCCCCGCAAGAGCTTCGAAGAGTTCTTCCTGACCATTTCCCCCAACTCCCGCAAAGCCGAGAATCTCTCCCTCCCGCAACTGGAAGCTCAAATCCCTTATAGTACCGGATACATCGGAAATTCCCTCGACCGAAAGAACGCTCTCGTTTCCGAGGCAGTCCGGCGGATCCTCGGAGAGATCCGTGGCGGTCCCGATCATCATGTTTGCCACGCTCTCTCTGTCAACATCCCTTTTGTCAAAGGTTCCAATAACATTTCCCCTTCTCAGAATCGTTATTCTGTCGGCAAGGGAGAAGACCTCTCCCAATCTATGGGAAATGAAGATAACAGTCTTTCCCATTTCGCGTATTCCCCTCACAAACTCAAGGAAATCTTCCACCTCGTTGGGCGCAAGAACGGCCGTCGGTTCGTCGAGTATTACGAAATCAGCTTCTCTGTACAGAACCTTGAGGATCTCAACCTGCTGTCTTTTACTGATAGGAAGAGAGTCGATTCTATCATCGGGCGAGATGGACATTCTGAGCCTGTCGATGAGCGAGGCGACCGACTCGTTCATCGCCTCTCTGTCGACTCTGCGCAACTTGCTCTGGAAACGGTTCTCCATTCCAAGTACAATGTTTTCGGCCACGGTGATACTCTGTACAAGCTTGAAGTGCTGGTGAACCATTCCTATTCCCAGATCTATCGCCTCGGAAGGGTGTTTTGGCGAAAAATGATTGTTGTTGAATAGGATCTCTCCCGAAGTCGGCTTAATCAGACCGAATAGAATGTTCATCAAAGTGGATTTTCCCGCGCCGTTTTCGCCGACTATCGCGTGTATTTCGCCTTTTCTAACCTCGAAACTCACTTCCCTGAGAGCTTCCAGACCGTTCGGGTATGTTTTCGACACTCTTTTGCAGACTAGAATTTGGAACACCCCCCGATATGAAACCCGGAGCCCCTATAGGG
This sequence comes from Mesotoga sp., assembly GCF_035363035.1. NCBI lineage: Bacteria > Thermotogati > Thermotogota > Thermotogae > Kosmotogales > Kosmotogaceae > Mesotoga > Mesotoga sp. Next base: position 24,533 of record NZ_DAOSEH010000017.1, read on the forward strand.
GCTCCGGAAGGAATCTTTAATCGAGATATGAATCTACAACTATCTCTCCGTTCGAGATCTTCTCCTGTATCTCGCTGATTTCTATATAGACGGATGCCGGCACAGTGTCCATCATGAATTGGTTGTATGCGAGTCCGACGCCGCCGTTTGCGATGCCGTATACATGAACGGAACCCTTCTCGAGGCTGTTTTCGATCTGCATTCTTACGATGTCAAGAACTGCGACATCCACTTTCTTCATCATACTGGAGACTATGAAGCCAGGCTGGAGATAGCCCTGATCGGTATCGACGCCTATCGCGTAGAAGCCGTAATCTCTGGCCGCTTCGAGTATTCCCAGTCCCGTCGGTCCCGCAGCCTGGAATATCACGTCGGCTCCCTCTTTGAAGACAGAGTAGGCCGTTTCCTTTCCGAGTGCCGGGTCGTAGTGGTCACCGGCGTATCTGGCTATAACCTTGACACTTGGATCTACATACTTCACTCCATGCTCGAAACCGGCCTGATAATCCCTTATTACCGGCATATCGAAGCCACCGACGAATCCCACGATCTTCTCCGCGTTTATCTTGCAGAGTTCGGTTTTATTCGTGAGCAAGGCCGCGAGGCAACCGGCAAGGAAAGCGCCTTCGTTCTGCTTGAATGGCACGGAGACAACATTCGGAAGGCTGGATGTGCCATCGATATAGACAAAAGTCTTGGAGGGGAACATTGCGCTGACTTCGGCGAGTTCCTTATCGAAGAAATAACCCGGGTCCACGAAGATCAGATCGTAATTCATGGCGGCAGCCCTCAGCGAATCGAAATACTTCGAAGGATCTACATTGCACTCGAAGACCTTGTACTCGATTCCGAACTGTTTCTGGGCTTCCTGAATGCCGATGTACGCCATATCTGTAAATCCGCGGTCTCCAATGGCGTCGCCGGCAACGATGGCAACCTTTAAGGCCCCCAAACCCATCGCTACAAAACTCAGTAACGCAAGAACTAGAATCAAACGCTTCATAAGACTTTCACCCCCATCTTGATAGATTTGTAGTACTCGCTTTTCAACATGCTTTCCCTGTCAGGATAAGAAGTCGCCGCCCCGATCCTCTCGGTGCTCATTCCCGCGTAGACATTTGCGTAAGTTCCTATCTCCTTCTCATCCAGTTCATTGACGTGTCCCCAGACAACGGCCGCGTTGAAAGCATCGCCAGCGCCCGTGCAGTCGAGAACCTTGACCTTAGAAGCCGGAAAATCTATACTGAAGTCTCCGGAAATAAAAGAACAGCCTTTGGCGCCTTTCTTGATCCATATCTCGGAAATCCCCGCATCGAGAAGGTCGAGACAAAATCCGAATTTCCTCGATTTCGAGAATAGAACGGTCAGTTCATCCTGAGCCGGGAGGAAGACATCTACGTAAGGAATCACTTGCTCTATTCTCTCGATGGAAACCGGGTCGGTCTTCCTCATGTTTGGATCGAAGAAAATTTTCGTTCCTGAACGCTTTGCCTTCTTTACCGCTTCCAGGAACGTATGAAAGGTCTCGGCTCCTTCGACTATCGATACACCGGTGAGATAAAGCAAATCCGGGCTTTCGTAAACCTGCGAGAGGTCCTCGCAAGTCATATGTATGTCTGCGGCATTTTTTCTGAACGAGAAGAAAGTTCGCTCGTTCTGGGCCGAAAGCGAAAAAACCACTCCGGTCGGGTACGAGCTAGAAACCTTCGGAGTGAACTCAATCCCCAGCTCCGAAAGGCAAACCTTTATATAATCACCGAAGAGATCGTTTCCTATCATCGTCTCGAACGATGCGTCAACGTCGAGCTTCTTCAGACCCACAAATGTGTTCAGCCCCGAGCCGCCGGGATTCAGGATCGGTTTTTCACTATAGACAGAGCCTCCAGGCACGGGGAAGCCGTCGAACCTCCCGATTATATCCACATTTATGTCGCCCAGCACGAGAACGGATTTCTTCATCTACTCCTGATCTCCCCGATCACTTTCATGAACTCCTTCACCCTTTCGCAATCCACGGATTTGTAGGAGTTACCGTCGATCTTGAATGTAGAGCCGACAAAGGCGCCGGAGGCGACTTCGAGTATCTTTTGCGCGTTGACTTTGTTCATACCCGATCCCACCATTATCGGATAGTCGGGAAGTACCCCGCGCACTTTCTTCAGATCTTCGAGAGGTGTTTCAAACCCCGTGTGTTTACCGCTTATGATCACGGCATCGGCCATGAAATACGCCGCGTCGTAAGCCGATTCCTCTATCGGTCTCATCGCAAGCGGCGCTGAGTGTTTTATATGGACGTCCGCGAAGATCTTGATGGATGGGTCGAGGAACTTGCGATATCTTAGGATCTCATGAGGTCTCCTTAATGCCAGACCGGATACGTCGACCGCCGCTTCGGTGAAAACTGTGGCTCTGACGAATCTGGCACCCGAGGTGTGAGCTACCGCTATGGACGCTATCGGATCTGCAAGAAGGCATATTCCCATCGGAACATTCGGATAGGCTTTGTGAACCTCGTGGGCGACTATGGAAAGCGAGGAGACGGTTTCGGCCGGAGCGACGTCGGGAAAATACGATGGATCGTTGTAGTTCTCCACCTGAACGCCGTCGACTCCTCCGTCTATGAGCTTCCCCGCCTCTTCGAGCGCCTGATCTATAACTTTCTTCAGACCCTTTCCGTCGTAAACGGGCGAACCCGGCAGCGGCTTGAGGTGAATCATGCCAATTATCGGCTTTGAAGTAGCGAAGATTTCGTTGAATTCAGATACAGTTGTCATCGGTCGAGCTCCTTTCTGCACTTTTCCATGCTTTTTGAGAACTGCCTCACTCTCTCTGGATCTATGGGACCTTCGGTTTTTCCGTCTTTCTTAAGGCTGGTTCCGACAATTACTGCATCGCAGAGTTTCGGGAAGTACTCGGAGAGGTTTTCTTGAGTTACGCCGCTCCCGACAATGAGAGGGACATCTGGAAGATAATTCCTGACCGCCTCCACATCTTCCGGCTTTGTCTTTCCACCCGTCTTCTTTCCCGTTACGATAATCGCGTCGGCGAGTCCGCGTTCGTAAGCATCCTCGGCCGATTCCTCGATCGATCTTCGCGACAGAGAATAGCCGTGTTTGATATGAACGTCGGCAAATATCTTCACATCTCCGGCCTCGATCATCTTTCTGAACCTGAGGGCATCTGCCGCCACGCTCTCCATCGTTCCGGCATCGACAATATAAGTCTCGGTGTAGTAAGGGACTCTGATGAATTTTCCACCCACGGCCTTTGCTATCGCGAGAGCGGAAATCGCGTCAGATTGAAGGACACATAGCCCGATCGGCACGGAAAGTCTGGACGCAACTTCAAAGGCAATGTAAGTCATCGCCGCAACGGTTTCCGGTCCCACCCTCTTCTTGAACATCATGTCCCGGAAGTTTTCGACTATCAGGCCGTCTATTCCGTTTTCGACCATGATGGTAGCTTCTTCGACGGCTATTCTGGAGATCTCCTTCATCGCCATACCTTCGTATCTTGGCGCTCCCGGCAGTGGCTGCAGATGAACGACACCGATTATCGGCAGCTTTTTTCCGAATATCTCTTCAAACATTTTCATCATCTCACTCCCTGTCTGTATAATTCCTGGGATATCACATATCTATCCGGTCTGAACAATCCTTCCATGTATTCGATAGGAACGTTGTTTGAGATAAATGTAAGTCTTATGATTTTGAGCAGCGGGGAGTTTTCCTTTACCCTCAGAAAGCCGGCCGATCTCTTGTCGGCCGCTTCGGCGGTAACGGTTTCGCTGGCCTTTTCTATCCTCAGACCCAGAGACTCTATCTGCCTGTAAATCGAAGTTGCCGTGAAATCCAGTTCGTCAAGGGGTAGCGCTCTTGAAACGGGGAAGAAGGATGTGGTTATGGCCATTTCCAGACCGTCCACCAGTCTTAGCCTCTCGACTTTTATTACTTCCCGGCTCTTATCGATTCTCAAAAGGGAAGAGATCGTATTGCCGGTCTGGGTCTTTTCAACGCTGATAAGTTTTGCGGAGGGACTGTGGCCGGAAGCGATTATATCCTCTGAAAAGCTGTTAAGAACATTGAGTGCTGTGGAAAGTCTCTCGCTGCTAACATAAGTACCCTTGCCGACCATTCTGACAAGGATTCCATCGTTGACAAGCTGATCGATCGCGTGTCTCACGGTCATGCGGCTTACCTTGAACAGATCGACAAGCTCTCGTTCGGATGGGATTTTGTCGCCGGGAACGAGTCTCCCTTTTTCGATCTGTTTAATCATATAGCTTCTGATTTCCAGATAGATAGGTATCATGCCGACACCTCGCAATCGCGTATAGATATCTATATGTCTATACCACCTGAATTCTATACTTCTTTTTTTAACCAATGCTTCAGTTGTAATTAAGCTTTCAAAGAGGTGTTTAGACAGCTAACCCCAACACACTTCAACTGGTAAGTTGCGGACTTATACCACTTAGAACGGTTGTTGGGTGCGCGTGGAGAGGTGGGGGTAAAAACACGAGAAAGAGCGTCGAGGGTTTTTCGCGTCGTCATTCCGTGGAGCCTGTCCTGATGAGCCTGCCCTGAAATGTTCATATTCAGGAAACCTATACGGGACCTCATCTCTTCAGTCTCTCCCTCCCTCTCTATGGCCTCTGTTTTACCAGGAACCCACGCTCGGGGCTTATACTGTGTCAACCGCTGATCGCCTTAAGGTTTCAGATCCCGGCTTTTTCGAGTCTCTCTCATTAGCTAGGGCAATTATAAATAAAGAAGTATAATAAGTTTGATGTTACTTATTTTTAAAAGGAGGAAAAAAATGGGTCTTTTCGATACGCTTTCTAAGCAGCTCAGCGAAAAAAGCACGGCAGCGAAGTTAGGCGAGTCTGTTGGTGTAAGCCCGGAAAAGGTACAAAAACTCACAGAGATTGGATTACCGACACTTCTTCAGGGGCTGCTAAAAAACTCCTCCACTCCTGAAGGGGCTGCTTCGCTGGCAAAGGCTTTGGATCAGCACAAGAATGACAATGTCAGCAGCATTACCAGTTTTCTGAACGGAGTAAATAAAGATGACGGTGTAAAAATGCTCAGTCACATATTTTCCGGCAAGGAAAAACAGGTTGAGAAAAGTCTCGCAAAAGAGACCGGCTTGAAAACGAATCAGGTTGCCGGCCTTCTGTCGCAGCTGGCACCGCTTCTGATGGGTTTCCTCGGCCAGGAAAAGAAGAAAGAGAACCTGGACGCTTCTGGAATAGCCGGTTTGTTGTCGAACGTTGCCAGCCAGGGAGATAGCGGAATGATGGGAATGGCGGCCAACTTCCTTGACAGCAACAAAGACGGAAACATTATCGACGACGTGGGAAACCTGTTCGGAAAGATATTCAAGAAGAAATAATTTAAGCACAAATAGCTAACGGCTGGTCGACTAATAAAATCTGGATCTGTCTGTTCAATACATTTTAAGAGAGGAGGAGAGTCTGTGACAAAACTGGCTATAATTAAGGGAATCGAATCCGCGATCGAGAATAAGTTGAAAGAGCTGGGCATAGTTTCAGTAGAATCTCTTCTGGAAGCTTGCGCAACGAAAAAGGCCCGAACGGAACTCGCAAAGAAGACCGGAATTCCGGAAGATAAGATTCTTACCTGGTCCAATCATGCAGACTTGATCAGAATCCGCGGAGTTGGCGGGAAGTATTCCGAACTCCTGGAAGCCGTAGGAGTCGATACCGTACCGGAACTGTCGAAGCGAAACCCCGAGAACCTGTATTTGAAGATGATCGAGGTTAACGAAAAGGAGAAACTGGTTGAAAGCCTCCCGGCTAAAAAGCAGATCATAAAATGGGTGGAACAGGCCAAGAAATTACCTCGAGTTCTTCAGTACTGAAGCGGTTCGGCGATTCGATCTTCCTGACAGTTTACGGCAATCCGAGCACGAAGGGTAGGACCCTTGGGTCCTACCTTTTCTCAGAGGTTGATTGTATAATGCAATTGTACGCAAACGTTTGCGGAGGTTTGTTGTGGCCGGAAAAACTACGATCAAAGACATCGCGAAGAGTCTCGGAATATCGCCTTCGACCGTGTCGAGAGCTCTGTCGAACGGACCGGGCGTCGGCGGCGATCTCCGTAAAAGGATCCGCAAAGTTGCTTCACAGCTGAATTACATCCCCAATTCATCCGCAAAATCCCTGAGAACAAGAAAAACCAAGACTATCGGCCTCATCGTCTCCGATATAAGAAATCCCTTCTTCCTGGAGTTCATGGGCGGAGTGGAGGCGGTTCTCTTTCCACGGGAATTCAAATTCATAGTGTGTAATACGGGTGAGGATTCGAAAAAAGAAGAGATATACATAAGATGGCTCATGGAACACGGAGTGGAAGGCATCCTCTCTTCCCCTTACCAGGATAGGGAGGGAAGTAACAACGGCGCCTTTTACAAAAAGGCTATGAAGTCGGGAATCCACGTGGTCTTCTACGACAGGCTTCTCGAAGGGGTTGGCGGCATAGACTCCGTGACGCTTGACAACGAGCAGGCGATAATGAACGGTGTTTTCTATCTGAGAGAGCGTGGCCACGAAAGAATTGCGCTCTGTCTTCATAAAAGAGGGATCTATACGATAGAAGAGAGATACTCGGGATTCAAAAAGGCCTGTGCGATTCTGGGAATACATCCCGACGACAGGTGGGTTCTGGAGGATATGACGGATTATTCCGTCTCGCTAGATAAGCTGAGGTCGGTATTGACGGCCTCCGATCGACCGACGGCGGTGATCTCCACCAACCAGTACCTGAATGAGACGGTAGTCAGGGCGGCCCGCGAACTCGGCCTGGATATACCGGCCGATCTTTCCCTGGTGGGCTTTGACGATTCATCGCTGAACGAGCTCATAGATCCGCCGGTGACGACGATCAGACAACCTGTTGTCGATATGGGAAAGATAGCCGCCACACTACTTCTCGGGAGGATAGACGGGGACCGTGGGGAACAGACCAGGATCGTGTTGAAGGCCGAGCTGCTGGAAAGAAATTCCGTAGCCTCTACGGCAAAAATAGTAAAACGGCTATGACAATCGCCATTGTTTAAGGCATAGAAGGAGGAGGAGCATGCAGAAGAGAAAAGTAGGAGTTATAACGTTTTCCGACGGTAGAGATTTCGTGCACAGAGATCTCATCGACATGAACAGAGAGTTCCAGAACCGGCTGGTGAGAGCGCTCGAAGCCACGGGCGAGGTAGAGGTTGTAGTGGCTTCGGAGATCGTCTGGAAGCCCTCGCTGGCCAAGAAGGCCGGAAAAGAGATGATGAAGGCCGAAGTCGAGGCGACTATATTCAACT
>NZ_DAOSEH010000018.1:0-30524 GCF_035363035.1 Mesotoga sp.
CTACAACAGACCACAGGAACCGGTCAGTCCCCATTTTCGCTCTCTCTTTTCTCTCCTCTTCTCGCCCTTTCGGTGGTTTATTAGTCTCGAGGTGAAACTAAATACCGGACGGCTCCCGTTGAGAAAAGGGGTGTTATTTCCGCGCGAGATGACCTGTAGTTTAGTCTGATCGAAATTCAACGGCTATAACGGTTTGGTTCGTCCAGTAGGTTAGTTGTAAAGTCTAATTGCTACCCCTGTCGGCTCATATTTTTGGTGTGGTATGGAGGTTTCTATATGAATTGGAAGAGATTTTTACTCGTTGTAGGAGCGATCCTGATCGTTCTGTCGGGATTTGCTTTCGAAGCGAAACTATTACCCTTCTGTACGAGCAGCATAGAGAGGATGCCGTGGCTCTTTGAAGATGTTCTCTATTTCGTCGGAAACAACTACGATATTTATCAGATCGTTCTGAAAGAGGACGGCAGCTGGGGCGAAATTAAACAGGTGGAGGGCGAGGTCAACACTCTGGCCAACGAGATCAGTCCGTGCGTGGTCCGGAGCGGCGATGATCTGGTCATGTATTTTGCCCGTTACAGCGACGCCACCGACTACGATTTCTTCAGAGCCGTTCTGGATATGAAGAGCGGTGAATGGATCGGTGTGACGCCGGTGAAGGAATTGAACACCGACACACAGGAATGGAAGATATGGGTCAACGAGGGCGAGACTCTGGCCTATATAACGACGAAGGGCTCGCACGGCGGCGTCGCTCCGGTCGGTGGAAGAGATATATGGATGTCCGAGAAGGTCGAGGGCAAGTGGACGACCCCTCTCAATGTGGCCGCCCTCAACACGGCTGGCGACGAGTGGTCGGTCTTCGTCGATCCGTTGGGCAGAATCTGGATCGACGGATCGAGGGAAGAGGTTCTCGGCGGCCACGATATATACTACTACGATCCGCAATCGAAGAAGATCGTCCATCCAGGTGAAGATATAAACACCATGTACAACGACAGGAGCGTCTGGACCGACGGAAAGACGCTGATTCTCTCTTCGAGCGACAGGAAGAGCGGCGCCGGAAGTTACGATCTGTACACTGTCGATCTGGAGGGCGAAGTGGCCCGGCCGGCCGTGGTCGTGGAGGCCAGGGAGGAGATAACTGCAACACCTGGCGATCTTCGCGCGTCGATGGACGGCAAGTACGTTCTCGAAGGCCAGACAGTGACCGTCGAAGGTGTTGCGCTGGTCTCGACGGGAGAGTGGCACGACAAGGCGAATTACTTCGCGATAGCCGACGCTTCGGCAGGGGTCTTCGTTTACGGGGCCGGTTTCATAGAGCCTTTCGTCAGGAAGGGAGACCTGGTTAGGGTGACGGGCACGCTCTCGATCGTGGGTTATTCCACCGATATCGGCAGTCTGGTGATTCTTCCCTCCGGTCCGGAGGATATCGTGGTCCTTTCGAACGATGCCGATCTGCCGGCGCCGAAGATCCTCTTCAGCGACACTTCCGGGGCAGCCCTGGCGTCTTATGAGGCCAGACCGGTGATGTTCTTCGGGAAAGTGAGCCAGTACGATAACGAGACCATCGCCAGGGGCTTCGCGATAGACGGCTCGAGCGATTCCGGGTACGACGATTCTAAAGGCGAGGTCAAGGTCAAATTCTATTCCTACGCGCAGATAGATATCTCGGGGCTGGAGAACGGCGATTACGCCTCCGTGAAGGGCGTCCTGGTACTCGACAAGGAAGGCAACTACTACGTGAGGCCGACCGAAAAAAGCGACATAAGCGAGCTTCAGCGGAACCGGCTGATCTTTCTCTCTACGGTTGCCGACAGAACTCTCGTTGCAGAGGAAGTCCCGCAGGAGGAGGGGAGCGAGGCAGGCAATGGCCAGATCCTTGAGAGCGCGGCCGACAGGATCTTCGCCAGCGCGTCGGACGGAAGGTTGTTTCTTTCGGCGTACTCCGTCGGGGGGACTCGAGCCGGCAACGGCCCCGCGATATACGAATACATCGACGGAGCGCTGGTAAAGCTCGCACTGCCGGGCGAGGCCGAGTACCCCGACGTGAAAGGGAATAAACTCGTTTTCGCCTGCAGAATCTCGCCAGATGATCTGAACTCCAGCTGGGAGATCTATCATCTCGACCTTGAATCGAAGAAGCTGCAAAAACTTCTCGCTTCTCCCAGCGACGAGATCGAGCCCGTACTCTCTCCGGACGGGGAAAGGGTGGTCTTTTCCAGACAGGCCAACGGCCGCTGGGAACTGGTCGAGCTTGAGACGGCCTCTGGCAGGGAGAGTGTGATTGAAGTCAACGCCAAGTCGGGCGACTTTTCGTCCGACGGCGGGGAACTGGTTTTCCAGCATCTCGACGAAAGCTGGGATCTCGTTGAACTCTCGAAACTGGACAGCCCTATCGGACTTTCCCGGAGAAAACTTCTGGCCACTCCCTTTGACGAAACATCTCCGGCAGTTAATGACGACTCTAACTTGATAGCCTTCGTAGCCGACTATCGCGGTAAGGGTGAAGTCTTCCTGCTGGATACGACCACCGGAGAGGTGAGACCCCTCTTCGCGGAGGTCACAGAGTCGAAGAATCCCTTCTGGATAGACGCTGAACTCGGCGTTGCGAAGCGGTCGGAAACCGGCTGGGAAATGGCGATCGTCGAAGTTGCGGAAGAAAAAATCGGGCCTTTTGAAGAAGTCGAGAATTTTCTCCACAAGCCGCGCCTGACATCGCCGGCCATGGTGGATCTAAATGAAGTTCGATTCGAGATAAGTCTGAAAGAGGGTTTCGTGCCGGTGAAGGCCTACCTTCAAGGGGGAGGCCGGACGATACCGGTGATGTGCAACGGTAACGACGCGATAGTTACAGGCAGCGCTGCCGCCGGTCTTTACGATCTGAGGATCGTAGCGCGGAGCGCCTCCGGTTACCACTCCTGGGTAGAGCCCAAGAGCGTCTATCTCGGCGATAGCTCCCGGACGGTTCGGATCGTCCAGCTCACCGACATTCATCTGGGCCTGGTGAAAAAGCCGGAGAACCGCGAAGGGTTCATAAAGTTGCTCGAGGGTGCGAAGAGCGAAGAGCCGACGATGATAGTCATTACCGGAGACGTTTCCGATGCGGCCCAGTACTATCCGGACGATTACGCCTTCCTCAGGAGCGCGCTTATCGAGCACGCCGAATGTCCGGTCTTTGTGATACCCGGAAACCACGACAGCCAGAGGGCCGGAAAGGTCGTCGGAAAGGAAGTGTGGACGGAGCTCTTCGGCGAGCTCTACTTCGGCTTCGAGTGGGGCGGATGGCGCTATATCTTTCTGGACACGGGAGACTCCGATTACGGTCTGGTCAGCGGCATGGTGTCGGAGGAACAGATGGACTGGTTGAGGCGAGAGGTCGGCAAAGACCGAAAGAAGACGGTTCTCTTCGCCCACCACAACCCCTTCGACACGAGGTGGAGTTTCTTCGAAAAGGAGTCGAACCGGCAGGAGCTGGTCGAAGTTCTGGAGGGTGGAAACTTGATGCTTGCCCTCTTCGGCCACAGGCATTCCGACGCGATAGATTACCACGATGAAATACTTGCCATCACCACAAGAAAGAGTCTCGAAGGTTCCGCGCTTAGCTACAGGTTAGTGATTCTCGATAGAGAGGGAATCGTTAAGATCTCGCAAGAGTTACCGAAAGCTTCAAAATCGATGTGAGAGAGGTGATTTTATGCGTAAGGCTGTACTGATCGTTCTGGTTATGGCGATAGCCGTCTCCCTTCTGGCTTTCGAGGCCAAAAATCTGCCCGTGAACACCGAGGGCATAGAGCGAATGCCATGGCTTCACGGGAATACGCTGTACTTCGTGGCTGGCAGCTACGACATTTACCGTGCCGAGAGACTGGCCGACGGCTCCTGGGGACCGAGGGAACCGGTGCCAGGGGAAATCAACACAGAGGCTAACGAAATAAGCCCCTGCATCGTCGAGAGGGATGGAACTCTGGTCATGTACTTCGCCCGGTACACAGGCACCGAAAGGGATTACGACTTTTTCATGGCGGTTTTTGATCCGGTCGAAGGCCTCTGGAAGAATCCGGTGATGATACCCGAGCTGAGCACCGAAACCCAGGAATGGGACATATGGGTCAGTAGCGATGAGAGGGTGGCTTATCTTACCACCAAGGGAAAGTTCGGCGATGTCGAAATAGTGGGTAAGAGAGACGTCTGGAAATCCGTGAAGGTCGATGGAAAGTGGAGTCTGCCGGTTCTGGTCAGAGAGGTCTCGACCGACGGCGACGAGTGGTCGGTCTTTGTCGATCCGCTGGGCAGGATCTGGGTCGATGGCGCCAGAAGCGACGCTTACGGCAGCTACGACATCTACTATTACGATCCTTCGCTCTCTCTGGTGATCCACGTCGAGAAGGACGTCAACTCTATCTACAACGAAAGAAGCGTCTGGACAGACGGCAAGACTCTGATCTTCACATCGGCCGATAGAAATACCGGAATGGGCGGCTACGACATCTACATAACCGATCTGGGAGAAGAGTGATTTGCTTCAATTGAACGATACCGAGAGGACGGTCCTTGCCTGCCTGTGGCGCCAGGACGGCCTTTCTCGCGCCAGAATAACGGCGCTCACAAAACTGAGCAAGGCGACAATCTCGAGGGTCGTGAACCAGCTGATGGAAAAGCGATTGCTCGCCGAGCAGGAAGTCGAGCCGAGAAAGACCCGGGGACGTCCTTCGACGCCGCTCACTCTCGACGGAAATTCAAGATCGGTCGGCGGGGTGAACATCCGCTCCAACTGCTTCGATGTTTCGCTGGGCGATCTTTCCGGAAGGATCAAAGATTTTTTCAGTATCGGACATGGAAGAACCGATGTGGAAGAGGGGCTGGCGGCTTTGCCCGAGAGGCTTATAGAGAGGGGAGTAGAGCTGGACAGGCTCGTCTCTTTCAGCATCGTCACTCCGGGAATTGTTGAAAGGGCGACGGCCTCGGTCACGAACGCCTTCTACACAGGCGGGGAAAGAGTCTTTCTCGGAGAGAAACTCGGCCCTCTCGACTGTCCGGTGACGGTCGAAAACGACGCCAATTCCCTAATATACTCGGAGATCCTCTTCGGCAGAGTCCGGGAGACCGACATCCTCTATATAGACAAAGGCTTCGGCTCTTCGCTGGTGATCGACGGCAGGGTTTTCAGAGGGCCTCACGGGAGTGCCGGGGAGCTCGGGCATCTCCAGCTCGATCCCCGCGGACCGCTCTGCTGGTGCGGGAAGAGAGGCTGTCTCTCGGCCTACTTCGCCAAAGAGAGTCTTATGGAAATGTTCTCCTTTCACCTTAACGAGTCTCATCTGAAACAACCCGAGAGGGCGCTGCTGGGAGTTCTGAGCCAGGAGTACGCCGTATCCTCCGACAGAAAGTTCGCCGAGGTCTTCGAGCAGTTGCTGGACCTTCTCGGTGCGGCGATAGCCAACGTGGTCGATTTTCTCGGTGTAGAAACGGTCGTGTTGAACAACCAGAACCCGGTATACAATTCCAGAACTTTCGATTACCTGAGAGAGTACATCTTCACCACGGCGATAAAGAGAAAGAATCTGAGGTTCGAAACTGTAACGGTATCTACGGAAAGGCTGATGCTGGTACCGCTGGCAGTGGCTCTTTCCGCTTTGCTTGAAAAACAGGAGGTGTGAATTATGAAGAGAGTTCTGTCGATACTTTTCATGGTGGTGCTTCTAGTCTCTCCGATCATCGCGAAGACGACGATCACCCACTGGATGCATTACTCCCCGGCCCGTGTTGAGCTTATACTGGAGATGGTCGAAGAATTCATGGCAGCCAACCCCGATATCGAGATCGAGCTGCAGGCCATTCCAGAGGGGGAGTACAAGACCAAGTTGCTCGCCGCCCTTGCGGCCGGGAGCGGCCCAGACGTCGCCCAGATCCCTTCGAACGCTATGACTGAGTTTTACAACTACGGTTTGATTCAGCCTTTCCCCGAAAGTGTCGTCACTCCTGAAAGTATCATCAACGACTACATACCGGCCGCGGTCGAAAAGCTGGTAATAGAGGGAGAGGTCTATGGTGTTCCCACCGATGTCCAGACTATTGTTCTCTTCTACAATCCCGTCCTTTTCGAAGCGGCCGGACTCGATCCGAACAGACCACCGCAGGATTGGAACGAGCTGATTGAATACGCGCGAAAGACCACGATCTGGCAGGACGGCAAGATGGTGCAATCTGGCTGGGGAATAGCAGGCTATCATCCGGTTGTCGAGACCTTCATGCGCCAAGCCGGAGCCACTTTCTGGGATGAAAGCGGCGAAAAGATAGTTTTCGAAGAGGCCCAGCTCGAAGCTTTGAAGTTCATCACCGATGCGGTGAAGGTCGAGAAGGTCTATGTTCCCGAGTTCGGAAGCAGATGGACCGGTTTCAAGCAGATCAAACAGGCCATGGTCTTCGGTCACGGCGCCATGGTCGGTTCGTTCCTGAGCACGGGAAGCAAGGATCTGCTCTTCAAGACGGCGCTCGCTCCGGCCCACCCGGGAACCGGTTCGAGAGCCAACGTTATAACCAACTGGGCGCTTGTTATAATGAGCGATACCGACGACAGCGAGGCCGCCGCGAAGTGGCTGACCTACATAACCTCGGCCGACGCGCAGAAGAAGTGGATGCTGAAGACCGGAGAACTCCCTTCGCTGAAGAAGGTTCTCGAAGATCCCGAGCTGCTCTCCAACGATCTTTATGTGCCAATTTTCGAGTCTCTAAAATACGCCGTGCCGACCTTCTCAAGGGGCTGGGCCGATCCGGCTTCGGAGCTGCGGGAGATAGCCTACAACGAGATCATAAACAACAACATGGATCCGAAAACCGCACTGGAGAAGGCGATAAAAGAGATCAACATTTATCTCGAGGAGACTTTCAGTCAGTTCTGACTCAAGGGCCTGAAAAGGCCCTTGATTGGAGGTAGAAGGTATGGTGTCGGGTAAACGCAAAGTGATGTTTTTCACGGGAATACTGCTGATGGCGTTATCGCTTTTCCTGCCCTTCGCGAGCGGTAAAGAAAGTCTGATGGCCTGGGACTTCTCTCTGGCCGGCGTCAGTCTGCCGTTCATCATGGTTCCGCTCGCTCTGGCCTGTATTGCGGCCTTCACGTTCGGAAAGGTTTTTCTGACGCTCGCTCTTTCGCTGGCCCTGTTGCTTCTCGATCTCGCCTGCCTCTTTTCTAAGGAGCAGTGGAAACCGGCCCTGAAGTCCAAGTTCTTTCTGGATTTCTTCAAAGTGGCCGGGGCGGGCTGGTATCTCCTCGCCGCCGGCGCTCTGCTGATAGTCGTGGCTGCGATAACGCTTTTCAGAGACCGTAAGAGGGCACCGTACCTTTTTCTTCTGCCCATGCTGGCGGGAATAGGTTTTTTGACGTTCTTTCCGGCCCTCTTCGCGCTTTTTATAAGTTTCAGAAGGTGGAACATACTGATCGCGAACAAGCCCTTCGTGGGTCTGGCCAACTTCGAAAAGGCCTTCTCTGACGAGTACTTCTGGCGGTCGATCTGGATAAGTTTCAAGTACGCTCTGGGCGTGATTCCAGCGAAGATACTGATAGCTTTCTTCTTCGCCTTTCTGATATACGCCATCCCGAAGTTCAAGGGCTTTTTCAGGGTCGTTTACTTCCTACCGACCGTCACTTCCGTCGTGGCGGTGAGCGTCATCTGGAACTGGATATACAACCCCTACTACGGCGTGGCGAACTATGTGCTAAGCGTATTCGGCATACCGCCGGTCAACTGGCTCGGCGATCCCAAAACTGCCATCTGGGCCGTCGCTGCCGTCGCCGTCTGGCGGGGAGTGGGTTATGATATCATCATCTTTCTGGCAGGGCTCAACGATATACCCAGAACCACGGTTGAAGCCTCGCAGATCGACGGCGCGAACGGCTGGCAGAGACTGAGGTATATACTGATCCCGCTGATGAAGCCGTCGCTCGTCTTCGTGTTCATAACCTCCACGATCGGTGCGATACAGGTTTTCTCGGAGATTTATATGATGACCGGCGGCAACGCCGAAACGAAAACGGCCGTTTATTACATCTGGGAATACGGTTTCAGCAGGCTTCAAATGGGCTATGCCAGTACGATGTCGCTAATCCTCTTCGCGATCATACTTACGATCTCCCTTATACAGATGAGAGTAACACGGCTTCTAAAGGAGGAATGAGATGGCTTCCAGAAGAACTTCAAAGGTCGTTCTTTACACGCTGGCGTATGCTCTTTTGATCATCTTCGCCTTCATAATGCTGATGCCCTTCGTCTGGATGCTTCTCTCGACTTTCAAGGATCAGAGAGAGCTATTCGAGTTTCCGCCGAAGTTCCTGCCGAAGAAGCTCACTTTGAACAATTACATAGAAGTATTCAAGACCGTCCCCTTCGTAAGGTACTATCTCAACAGTCTCCTGGTAACCTTCTCCTCGGTCGTTCTGAACCTCTTCTCTTCGAGTCTGGCCGGTTACGCCTTCGCCAAGTACCGTTTCAAAGGCCGGGAGATTATCTTCAAGGTCATACTGGGGGCGATGATGATACCCTTCCCGGTAACCATCATTCCGCTTTATATAATGGTCTACGATCTAGGACTGGTCGATTCTTACTTTGCACTGATAATAACCGGTTCGGTGAGTATCTTCGGTACTTTCCTGATGAGGCAATTCATCGTCAACATACCCGACGATCTACTCGACGCCGCACGAATAGATGGATCTTCCGAGTTCGGTACCTACGTACGGATCATCCTGCCAAATCTGAAGGCGCCGCTATCGGCGCTGGCCGTTTTCTCCTTCATGTCGACCTGGAACGCCTTCCTTTGGCCTTTGCTAGTAGTTAACGACGACAGGCACAGGACCGTGCAGCTGGGCGTTCAATTCTTCACACAGAGGTATGGAGACCTGATACACTTGCAGATAACGGCTGCCGCCATGGCCATTATTCCGATAATAGTGTTGTACCTCTTCCTGCAGAGGCAGTTCATTCAGGGTATAACCATGACTGGTCTCAAAGGTTAAGAAAGGAGAGAATTCTGTCGATGAGAGTTTTGCTGTTTGCTTTACTGCTGTCGATCGTCTCGCTGTCTTTCGCCGCGCCGGATAACGTGGTTCTTGTCGTCGGCGACGGTATGGGCTTCAACCATCTCTTCCTCTCGGAACTGCTCTACGGGGAGAATCCGGCGACGAGACTCTTCAGGGTCTCCCTCGGTCTAAATTCGCCTGTAGATGCCCTGATAACCGACTCGGCCGCCGCGGCCACCGCCCTTTTCTCCGGAGTCAGAACGGTCAACAACGCCGCCGGGCTCGATCCATCGGGCAACCCCGTGCAGTCGGTGGCAACGGTGCTGAAAGAGAGGGGCTGGAAGGTCGCGATGATAACCAACGCCAGATATTACGACGGCACGCCTGCCGCTTTCTACGCGCACGCCTTCAGAACCGACGATCTCCAGATAACCGAGGATCTAATAGCCTGCGATATAGATCTCTTCGTAGCCGGCGGACTGGAAAAACTCGGCCTGAACCCCTTCACCGGAAAGCCAAAAAAGAACGGAGCGCTCGAGAGACTGGCAGCCAGTGGTTACGGCGTTTACGGCCTGCAGTTCGAAAAGCTTTTCGAACCTATCGGCGAGAAGAAGGGGAGCATGGCCTTCGTCTCGATGGGCGACAACAGCTTCGAAAACGTTTTACTGCCCAACGAGATGCCTCTGCCTGAGATCGTCCGCAAGAGCCTCGAATTGATCGCCGGGCCGAGACTCTTTCTGGTGGTCGAGGCGGCCAGGATAGACGACGCTTCGCACATAAACGACGATGCGGCGGTCAAGGCCGAGCTGCTTGCCTTCCAGAAGACCGTCGGGTTGCTTCTGGACAGCTTCGACCACTCGAGGACTCTCTTCCTGATACTGGCCGATCACGAGACCGGCGGCCTGAGTATAATCATGGGCGACGAGAGGGCGATCAACCTCGAAATCGCCTGGTGCAGCGGAGACCACACGGCCTCTTACGTGCCGATCCTCTCTTACGGAGCCGGGAGCGAGAGCTTCTCCGGCTTTCTCCATCTGAGCGATGTTCACAGAATACTTCTGGAGATTCTGGGGGTGAAGTGAGATGAAAAAAGCTCTGATCTGTCTCTTCCTTTTGCTTGGAATGACATCAATGGCCCTGACGCTGAAGGTGATGACCTACAACATTCGCCACGCCAGGGGGATCGACGATGTCGTCGACCTGCAGAGGATAATAGACGTCGTCCTTTCCGAAGAGCCAGACATCCTTATACTCAACGAAGTCGATCAGGGCAATCCGAGAACGGCCGGAGCGCACCAGGCCGGGGAGATCGCCGAAGCGCTCGGCATGAACCTCTTCTTCGGGCCAACCGAAGAGACGAGCTATTACGGCAACGCCGTACTCTCCAGGTTCGAGATAGTCCAAGCCAGTAGCGTCACCCTGCCCCAGCCGAAGTGGCTAAATGCCGCAAAGCGCGGGGCGGCCATCGTGACTGTCGATATAGATGGAGTGCAGGTTCTGGTGGTAGGCACCCATCTCGGTCTGGCCGGCATAAAGGAGATCGAGACCGAGCTGGGCGCGATCTACTCCATAGTGCTGGAAAGCGGCTTGCCGGCGATAGTGGCCGGAGACTTCAACGTAGAGTATTTCGATCTCGATAACCGCATGAAGGAAGTGATAGAGGACCTGAGATCGGTGAACCATTCGCTGGGTATCGACCTGCATACGATACCTTCGAACAACCCCGGCCCGCAGATCGACTATATCCTGGCAAGCCGTGAATTCCGGCCGGTCAACGTCTACACCGTCCCCTCGCCGGCCTCCGATCACCTGCCGGTTGTGGCTTTACTGGAGATGGAAAGATGAAACCGCGGTTGCTTTTCATAACCGTCGACGCGCTCGGTCCGGAAATCCTCGCGCGGGCAAGGGCGCCGGTGATGAAGCGGATAATGGAGGAAGGGTTGTCTGTTCAGAGGGCGACTTCCCACTTCCCCACGCTTACGACGCCTATGATGAGCACCATACTCACCGGCTGCCTCCCCGACCGTCATGGAATCGAGTGTAATACCAGACTGGATCTGGCGACAGGCAGGGTGAGGGGAAGGTTGCGCGATCTGAAAGTGGCGACGATAGGCGATATACTGGTCGAGAACGGTTACAGGGTGGCCTCGGTACAGCATTTCATGCTCGAAGGACGTCCAGGAATTACCTACACCCAGACCGACGGGGGCGATACGACGGGGATGACGCGTCTCATCGCCGGTTGCATGGAGGAATTCGACGCCGTCTTCACGATTTTTCAGGCCGTGGATGCGGCCGGTCACAGATTCGGCCCTTTCCACGAAAGGACTCTGGCCGAGGTTGAAAAGATAGACGCGGCGATCGGCAGGCTTCTGGAGGTCTGGAAGGGAAGGGAGTTTCTCCTGGTTATCTCCTCGGATCATTCGATGAGCTACGCCGACAGGGCAAGCGGTTTTTCGATCGAGGAGTTCTTCGCCTCCATGAATTTGAAGGCGACCTTCCTGAGCGAGGGCGATTCACCCTCGAAGATCGACGTTGCGATGCTTAGATACCCCACCGTGCCGATCTTTCTTCTGAGCGAGAGAGCCAGGGACCTTCGCCTGGAGATAGTCGATCGTCTGAGAAACGAGAGAGAACTCTGGCGCGTCTATTCTAAAGAAGAGTTGAAGAGCCTTGGCAACGGCCGTTACGGAGATATAGCCTGCACTCTGAACAAAGGCGTGACCACGGCCGGTGCGCTGGTGGAAACGGGGGGATTCGGCTATCATGGAACCGAGGGCGAGGAGGGAACCGTGATCGCTTTCCAGGGTAGTATGTTGAAAAGCCGTAGAATACCGGCGGCAAGACTGGCCGATATCGTACCGACGACACTGAGGATTCTCTCGATAGAAAGCGAAAGGAAATTCGATGGTGAAAACATCTGGAGCTGTGATGATGGGCGTTGATTTTGACTTTCACATTCATACGGTCTTTTCCGATGGTTCGATGTCCTTCGAAGAGCTTCTGACTGCGCTAAAACGTGCCGGCCTGTCGAAATGCGGGATAACCGATCACTTCGAAACGGGGTTGCCCCATTCTGTGGCCGTGTCGGAAGCCCATTATATGGACCTCTTCAACAGGTTCAAAAAGGAAGCGGAAAATTCTGGCATAGAAGTCTTTCTTGGTGGCGAGACGGGGCTGGGACCGGACGGTTTGATGCTTCCGACTGGGGCGCCACCTTTCGATTTCTTGATCGCCAGCGTACACAGGGTAAACGGAAGACATAAAAGCGAATCCGACTACTGGAGAGAGTACAGGACTTACATAGAGCGCGGAATAGAAAAGGGAGGCTTTCAGGTTCTAGGTCATGTCGAGGGATACCTTCCCCTGACGCCTCTTGGAGCTAACGGCGAGACCTTCGATGAAAGGCGCGAGATCGAGCGTTACTACGCCACGAAGTATCTCACCCTCGACTGGTACGCCTCGATAGCTCCGGTCCTCGTAAAGAGCGGCGTGGCCGTGGAGATTCACGAGATGTCCGCATCGCCCAGGCTGGAGGTGATCGATCTCCTACAGCGCAGGGGCGTGAGGTTCTCTTACGGAACCGATTCGCACTGTCCGGAACAGCTTTTGAAGAGAGAGTTCATAACCAGAGTGTTGTATTGCATCGGATTGAACGAAGCCGATATATTCAAACCGGAAGAGAGAAAAGGAGGAGCGAGATGCACTCTATAGCGATACTTGGAGCGGGGATGATGGGGAACGTCCACGCGAGGGCCTACAAGGCCATCGATCAAAAAAATTCCCTCTGGATAGTCGATCCGGTCGAAAGCAGGGCGAAGGCGATCTCCGACAAATATGGAGCGACCGTCGCCAGTTTCGAGGAAGTTCTGGGAAAGGGCGGCGTGGATATAGTGGATATCTGTACGCCGACATTTATGCACAGGGAGCTTGCCGTCAGGGCGCTGGAGGCCGGCAAGCACGTTTTCTGCGAAAAGCCCGTGGCGCTCAAGATCGAAGACGCCAGGGCGATGGACTGGGCGGCCAAAAAGAGCGGCAGGAAGTTCATGGTGGGCCACGTAGTAAGATTTTTTCCGCAGTACGCAAGAGTGGGGGAGCTCGCGGCCGCCGGAGACGTCGGTGAAATCGTCATGGCAAGAGTTTACAGGGGAGGTTCCTTCCCATCTCACGGCGTAGGCAACTGGTTCGCAAATACAGCCAAGAGCGGCGGCGTCTTCGTAGATCTCTCCATACACGATTTCGACTTTCTCAGAAAACTGCTGGGTCCGGTGAAGACCGTCGAAGCTAGGTCCGTAGCGCTGAGCTCGGAGAGGAAGAAGGACTCTTTCGATCATGGCATGGCGATTCTGAGGTTCGAATCCGGCGCCCTGGCGCACATCGAAGGCAGCTGGGCCGAACCGGCCGGGATGCCTGTCAACTTCGGAACGTTCTACGAGTTCGTCGGCACTAAGGGAATGATAACCAACAGCTACGAGAGAGAGACGACGCTTCGTCTGCAAACCTCGATCGACGGAAAGCCGAAATACTCGCAGGAGAATCCGGCCTATTTCGATCCGTACACCGAAGAATTGAAGTCTTTCATACTCTCGATTGAGGAAGACAGGGAAGTCTCCGTTAACGGGCAAGAGGCCATAGAATCGTTGAGAGTCGCGCTGGCGGCCAACCTGTCGGCAGAACTGCTCAGACCGGTCGAACTTTCGGAGGTGTTTTGAGATGACGAAAATCGCGATCCTCGGTATTGCTCATATGCACGGTTACAGCTATGCGAGAGCCTTGAAGGGAATGAATGATATAGAGATAGCGGGGCTTTACGACGAGGACAGGTCCAGGATGAACAGGGCCTGCGAAGATCTCGGAATTAAGCCCTGCGAACATCCCGAAGAACTCGTCGCCGGGAGCGACGGCGTGATAGTGACCAGCGAGAACTCGACGCACAGGAAGTTCGTAGAGATCGCTGCCGGAGCTGGAAAACACGTTCTCTGCGAAAAGCCGATCGCGACGACCGTGGAAGACGCGGAGGCGATGATCGAGGTCTGCCGCAGGAACAACGTGAAGCTCCAAATGGCCTTCCCGGTGAGGTACAGCGCTTCGGTGAGAAAGGCCAGAGAGATCGTCTCGGGAGGTCTGCTGGGCGAGGTAGTTAGTCTGGTGGGAACCAACCACGGGAGAATGCCGGGCGGCTGGTTCATAGACCCCGTTCTGGGCGGTGGCGGCGCCGTTATGGACCACACCGTGCACGTGGTGGATATAGTGAGGTGGCTTCTGAATTGCGAGTTCACACAGGTTTACGCCACTTACGGCACCATGATACACGACATACCGGTCGAAGATTGCGGGCTGGAGATGTTCAAACTCTCGACGGGCCAGTACATGACGCTCGATTGCAGCTGGTCGAGACCGAAGGCCCATCCTTACTGGGGAGACGTAACGCTTCACATAGTCGGAACTGAGGGAACGCTCTTTCTGGATGTCTTCAATTCGAAGATCGAGGTCTATTCCAACGAAAAGGGCGGCCGATGGGACAACTACGGCGACAATCTCGATTCGCTCATGATAGAGGAGTTCCTGAAGGTCCTGAGGGAGGGCAAAGAGCCTTTCACTGACGGAAACGACGGCCTGCAGTCGCTCAAAGCCGTAACGGCCGCGTACAAGAGCTTCAGAGAGGGCAAAGTAGTGGAAATCTGAAGAGCAGGAAAGAGGAGGAGAGAGAGGAAGAGAGAGGAAGAGAGAGGGCGCTTTCTCGTGAGCGGAGCGAACTCTCGATGCTTTCGTCTTCCATAGGTACCGTTAATCGTCTCTGTCGGGCAGGGCCTTGACCAAATTGGGTATGATCCCTATCGAGACTCCTTCGCCCTCGGCGAAGACCTTTTTCTCGGCGGGGTTGTCTATCTGCACAAGAATCTCGCCGCGGTCGGTCGATACGAAGGACTCAAGACTGCCGCCGAGATAGATGTTCGTGTTGACTCTGCCTTCGATCATGCCGGCGCCGGGTTCGAGAAGTTTGAGCGATTCCGGCCTGGCCATTATTACGCCTCTATCGCCCGGTTTCAGCTCCGGAGAGAACTTTCCGACTTCGAAAACCCTGTCTTCGAATCTCACGCTGCACCTGCCGTCGACGGCCGTTATCTCGACCGGGAGGAAGGCCACTTTGCCCACGAAACCGGCCACGAACTTGGAGTCGGGGTCTTCGTAGATCCTGTCTGGCGAGCCTATCTGTCTTACGAAGCCGTTTTTCATCACTATAATCCTGTCTGAAAGGCTCATCGCCTCGACCCTGTCGTGGGTGACGTAGATCGTGGTTATCCCCAGAGACTTCTGAATCCGTTTTATCTCGAGCCTCATCTGCTCCCTGAGAAGCGCGTCTAGATTTGAGAGCGGCTCGTCCAGCAGGAGAACGGAAGGCTCGACGATCAGACTCCTGGCCAGCGCCACCCTCTGCTGCTGACCGCCCGAGAGCTTGGAGGGCGGCCGCTGGGCGAGATCTCTCAGGCCGACGAGTCCCAGCGTATTCATGACTTTTTCCTTTATCTGTTTAGAAGGCACCTTTCTCAACTTCAGGCCGTAGGCGACGTTGTCGAAGACGTTCATGTGCGGGAAGAGCCCGTAGCTCTGGAAAACGGTCGCCGTGTCTCTCTTGTTTGGAGGGAGAAAGGTGATATCTTCGTTTCCCAGAAAGATCCTGCCCTTCGTGGGAAGTTCGAATCCCCCTATCATTCTAAGCGTGGTGGTCTTGCCGCACCCCGAAGGCCCCAGGAGAGTGACGAGTTCTCCCGGTTCGATTTCGAAGTTCGCGTCGTTCACTGCGACGACGTCGGCCTTTCCTCTTAGGTCTTTGAAGATCTTCGTTACGCTTTCTATTCTCACCGAAACGGAAGCCTTTGACATTCAACCACCCCGCAACAGGATCAGTTAAGATTGACGCTCTTTTCAAGGTATTCGTTCTTTCGCACCAAAAGCCTCATAAGGCCGAAAGTGGCGAAGACTATAATAATTAGAACCGTCGAAAGCACGCTGGCCAGACCGAACCTTATGGACTCGGAGAAATTGTATATCAGAACGGTCATGTGGTACCACTGAGCCGAGATCAGGAATATTATGGCGCTCACGGCCGTCATGGATCTGACGAAGGTGTAGGACATACCCGAGATGAAGGCCGGCCTTATGAGCGGCAGGACTATCGTCCTGAAGACCGTTGTCGAATCGGCGCCCAGATCCTGCGCCGCCTCCTCTATCGCCGGATCTATCTGGCGAAGCGTGGCGACGCCGCCCTCAACTCCCACCGGCAGCTCCCTGATTATATAGTTGATAACAATGATGGCCCCCGTGCCGATCAGTATGAGCGGCGGTTCGTCGAAGGCCAGTATGTAGGCTATACCGATGAGCGTTCCCGGTATGGCGAAAGGCGCGAGAATCAGTCCTTCGAGGACTCTCTTGCCGGCGAATTTCTTCCTCACGATCACCAGCGCGGCCATCATGGCGATCAATCCGGCGATGGGAGTGGCTATCGCCGAAAGCGTGAAAGTGTCGAATATGGCGTCGCGCCCCCTCTGGAGCGCCTCGGTGATGTTTTTCAGCGTGAAGGAGTAATCGATTCCCCAGTTGGCCACGAAACAGCCTGCGACGATCGTTCCGTAAAGGCCGAGGATGAAGACTATGAAAAGAGAGATGAAGGCCAAAAGCGAGTATTTTACCGGGCGGGAAACCAGATCGCTGAGGCGTGCCGAAGGCTTTCCAGTAACGGTGACATATGACTTTCTGCTCACCCAGTATCTCTGTACCAGAAAGGCCGTGACCGAAGGCAGAAGCAATAGAACCGACAGAGCGGCGCCGTGGCCCAGCCTGTTGCGGCCGGTCACCTCGATATAAGCCTCGACGGAGAGAACCCTGTAGGAGCCAGCCAGAAGCAGGGGATTGGCAAAATCTGCCAGCGAGTTGGTGAAGACTAGAAGCCACGAACTGAGCACCCCGGGAATCGCCAGCGGGAAGGTTATCCGGGAGAAGGTCTTCCATCTGCTGCCGTTGAGGTCCAGCGAGGCTTCCTCGAGGGTGGAATCGATGGCCTGAAGAACGCCCGACAACGTCAGGAAGGCGATGGGAAACATTCCGATCGTCTGGACGGCCGTAAGACCGCCCAGGCCGTATATGGTGAAATCCTTCAATCCGAGTATCTGCCTGGTTATAAGACCATTGCTGCCGAAGAGGAGGATCAGCGACAGCGACAGCGAGAAGGGCGGAGAGATGACCGGCAGAAGCCCCATCGTACTGAGGAAGCGTTTCCCCTTTATCGCGGTCCGGTTTATCACGAAGGCGAAAATGAACCCTATCACCGTGGAGAAGGTGGCCGTAAGCATGCCGAGTTTCACGCTTCCCCAGAGCGCGCCGAGGTACTGCCTGGAGGTCAGGATCGAAACCCAGGTGTCCATGGAGAAGTTCCCATCCTTCAGGAAGGTGAGACGTACGGCTTCGAAGAGCGGATATGCCACGAAGATGCCCACCATTATGAAGAGTCCCAGGATTATATAGCCCATCGCCGGGTCGCGGAAGAACTTCGAAATGAAATAAACGATCACGAAGACGGCGAAAGCGCCGATCATGAAGATATCCAGGAGCCGGGCGTAGTTCTTTCCGCCCTCGGCCGACATGAGGAAGACCAGAAAACCCGTTATATCGTAGCCTGTCTCGTCGATCAACGGCGAGAAGACCAGGGAAACGCGTTGATCGTTGAAAGAGTAGTCCAGGCCCGAAAAGTAGTTTTCCAGATAATAGACGCTCTCGTACCCCTTTTCGAAATCGGCCGAGCCATTGTATTCATCGAAGAAGCTCTTCAACTTCGGGTCCGGCGCGAAAACGGTCAATTCACCCCAGCCAGGTACACCGTCAACGTATATGATATCGGCATCGGTGAACTCTCTGTTCGCGGCGACTATCCAGCTTTCGGCCAGTTCAGCCTCTCTGGGCGCTGCCCCGGAGAGAACCGTGACCAGCTGCCTCTGGTTATCCCTGGTTATTTTGTAGAAGGATTGCTTCAGGGTATTGAAAATCCATAACAGTACAACGAAAACGGCGACACTCAAGACTACGAAAGAAAGAAGCTTTTTCCATGAATACAAAGCGATCACATCCCAAAGTCGCACATGGTTTCATGTATAACCGGAAGGGGGCGGTCGCGACCGCCCCCTGTTAACTCAAAGGCCGGCCCCTATCTCCCTGGTCCAGCGATCGAGAAGCCTCTCTTTGTTCTCGGCGTCCCAGACGTAATCCTGGTGAACGGTCTTTATCTCGTCCATGCTGAATGATAGCGGGTGCTTTGGGGCTATCTTCGAGACGGGAATGACATACCAGCCGGCGATTATGCCCTGCGCCTCTTCGGTCAATATCCAGTCGTAGAGCTTCTTGGCGTTCACCGGATCGGGACCGTTCTTTATCAGCGACATGGAAGCGATCTCGAAACCTGTGCCCTCCTCGGGAACGGTGATTATAACATTGGCGCCTTCGGCCTTGAGCTTCACCATGTCATGGGCGTAGCCGATCGCCACAGGGATCTCGCCGATGGCAACGCTCTTGCCGCCGGCCGAACCGGAACGCGTGTACATATCGATACTCCTGTCGAGCTTCTTCAGGTAAAGGAAGGCGAGATCTTCATCGCCGCCGAAGAGCGATATCATGCAAGTGATGAGGTTGTAGGCCGTTCCGGATGTGCTGGGATTTGCCACTCTCACGAGGTTGGTGTATTTGGAGTCCAGAATGTCGAACCATCCCTTCGGAGGCTCTATGCCTAGCTCTCTGGCTCTATCGACGTTCGTGACGAAGGCGAGAGGCCCAAGATACAGTCCTATCCAGTAACCCTCGGGGTCCTTGTACTGTTCGGGAGTGTTGGCGGCCGCCCTGGAAAAGTACGGCGTCGTGAGCCCCTTGAGCTTGGCGCTTATGTGGTTGAGTCCGACTCCACCGACCCATATCGAGGCCTGTGGGTTCATCTTCTCGGCCTCCATCCTGGCCTCGGCCTCTCCTCCGGAAAGCCTCACCCAATCGACCCTTATTCCGGTCACCTCTTCGTACCGGTCGAAAAGCTGTTTCGCGGCCAGCTCCTCGAGAGTGGTGTAAACTGTAAAAGATTCGGCTGCCAGAGCCGTTGAGAAGACCATACAGACGATACCGATAACAACGATAAATCTCTTCATCCCGGGAAAACCTCCTTGAATTCTTCAGATTCACGTGATCGACAGCTCTATCTGTTACGGTGCGTATTACATAACGCATGCGGAACTCTTAATAATTATACCATTAATTAAAGTTGCGAAAAACTTAGAAAATTCGTTCCAGAGGGTTTTCTCTGTCCATAATCGACCGTGGTACCCTTCAAAGGCGAATTGATACAGAGAAAAAATAGGTATAAAATTATTCTATATGGCAGAATAGAAATTCCGGGAGGAGGAATATGAAGTATCTCCAGAAAGTCTTGAATGTCATCTGCATAGTCGCTTATTCCGATATTGAGGGTGTTTCGGTCATTGAAGTATCGGAGAAAGCGGGTTTGCCTATGTCGTCAACGCACAGGATTCTCAACGATCTCGTGGAATGTGAAGCTCTGGTGAAGAACATGGAGAGCAGGAAGTACAGGCTCAGCCCCAGGATTGTGCCGCTGGTTCACGAGATTTCCAGGAAGATGAATCTTGATTGGCTGAAAGTGATTTTGACGGAGCTGAAGGACGAGATAAACGAGACCGTCTTTCTCAGCGAATTGATGGAAAATGGAGTTTCGTCTTTGCTTACGGTCGAAAGCAACAGAGTCTTCAGCTTTAGGGCAAGATCGGGAGTTTACCTCCCCGTCCACTGCACCGCGGCCGGGCTGGCGATAGTTGCCTACATCGAACCGAGCAGAGCCGAAAAGCTCATGTGTATTTCCAGCAGTTATAGCGATTCACAGGTAAGCCAGTGCCCGGTCGAGGAGTTCAGAGATAGGCTTGCGAAGGTCCGAAGGGATGGATTCGCTTTCTGTAACGAGGAGTATGAACCGGGATTGAGAGCACTGGCCGTTCCCGTATTGAGGCCCAACGGCTTTGCCTTCGCCAGCATAACCGCGATCGCTCCGGGTGAGAGGTTCAGCGACGAGGAAGGCAACAGGCAGGTTGTTGAACGTATGAAGGAAGCAGCTGTCAAGGTCGGCAAATTCATGTATTAGAGGTTTGTATGAGTGAAGAAGTCGTAAGGGTGAAGAACGTCGGTAGAACCTTTGTTAGCGGCGGCAAGAAGGACAGGAAAGAGTTTACGGCCCTGGAGAAGGTCTCCTTCGAGGTCGGCAGGGGCGAGTTCGTCTCTCTTCTTGGGCCTTCCGGGTGTGGAAAGTCAACGCTGTTGAAGATAATTTCGGGATTGCTGCCGGCCACTTCGGGAAGCGTTGAGATAACCGAATCGGTCAACGAAAAGGTCCCGCCCTTCGGTTTCGTCTTTCAGGACTCCGTTCTTCTCCCCTGGCGCACCGCTCTCGACAATGCGCTCTTTCCCTTCGAGATAATGGGAAACAGGGAGAAATCCGACGAGAAACACGTTAGAGAACTCTTCGCGCTGGCCAGGCTGGTCGGGTTCGAAGAGTCCTACCCCAGACAGCTTTCCGGGGGAATGAAACAGCGAGTGTCGATAGTCAGAGCGCTCTCCTACAATCCGCCGATTCTTCTGATGGACGAACCCTTCGGGGCGCTCGACGCCATAACCAGGGACAACCTGAACAATGTCCTGCTGGAGATATGGGAATCGACAAGAAAGACCGTCATCTTCGTCACCCACAGTATCAGCGAGGCCGTTTACCTTTCGGACAGGATAATCGTCATGGGTACGAAGCCGGGCAGAGTGCTGAAGGATATGAAAGTCACCCTGCCCAGGCCGCGCAACGAGGATACCAAACTCTCTCCGGAGTTCTACGCTTATGTAAGGGAACTCAGGGAGATGCTCAAATAAAGACGGACGTGGTGCTCGATGAATAAGAGGGTTTTAATAACCGTTCTCTCGATTCTCTTTCTCTTCCTCTTTCTTGGCATCTGGAAGGGGTATATAGTTCTCAACGACGTGCCGCCCTTCATCCTGCCGCCACCTGAGGCGGTCGGCCAGAGGTTCGTCGACCTGATCGCCGACGGCACCTTCATCCGCGAGGGCTGGGTCACGCTGTACACCATAATACTGGGCTTCTCGATCGGTTCGGCGCTGGGTTTTTTGGCCGGTTACTTCTCGGCCCGGTCCAGGACCTTCGAGGAGATAATCTCTCCTTACGTCATGGTCATACAGGCCACCCCCAAAGTCTCTTTGATTCCGCTCTTCGTCATATGGTTCGGTCTGGGGATGCCATCGAAGCTACTTCTTATAGTCCTTTCGGCCTTCTTCCCGGTGATGGTGAACACTATTCTCGGCCTCCGTTCGATCCCAGAGGATTACAGCAACTTGATGACCGTTCTCAAGGCCTCAGAGGGGCAGCGGGTTTTGAAACTCGAGCTTCCGATGGCCACGCCGCTTATAATGGCCGGACTCAAGATCGCCATGGTTCAGTCGGTGATCGGCGCTATCGTCTCGGAATGGATGGCGGGCGACCGGGGCCTCGGCTACCTTCTGGTTTATGGAAGTTCCCTGTACGATGCGAATTTGCTCATGGCTTCGATACTGGCCACCACCTTTCTCGGTCTGGTTCTTTACTGGAGCATAGAACTCGTAGAGAAGAAGTTGCTCTTCTGGCACGAATCTAAACTGGCCTTCACGGAGGGAACGTGATGGATGATAAGAAGTTGAAATCGATAGCCGGCAACCCCGTTGATGACGGGCTTCTGCCGCACCTTAAGGTTCGTACCGACCTGAAAGTGCCCGAGTTGTTCTTCCTTCCCGGCGACCCGGCTAGATTGAAGCTGTTCCGGGAACTGTCGGACGAATTCCAGTTGCTCAACGAGAACAGGGAATTCTCGATAGCTGTCGGGAGTTATTCAGGAAGACGTTTTGGAGTCTGTTCAACCGGTATCGGTGGCGGCTCGTCGGAGATAGTCATGGTCGAGCTGAAAGAGCTTGGAGTGGAAAAAGTCGTAAGGGTCGGCGGGTGCGGCGCTCTGAGGGAAGATATAGAGTGTGGCGGCATGGTCTTGAATTCCGGCGTTGTCAGGCTCGGAGGGAGTTCGAGGATGTATGTGAGACCCGAGTACCCGGCTGTGGCCGATCCCTTCATGCTGGTCGCCCTTCACGAAAGCGTTTTGAGGGCCGGAAAGAAGGTCTGCGTCGGCATTGGCGCTACGGTAGATTCCTACTACGCCGGTCAGGGCAGGTTCCTTCCGGCCATCGAAGGTCTGGGAGAGAGGGATCTTCTGGAGAGAATGAGGGCGGCCGGAGTGGTCGACTTCGACATGGAGAGCGAAACTATATTCACTCTGGCCAGCCTGATGGGCATGAGGGCGGCCAACATCCTTGCCGTCCACGGCAACAGGGCCAGCAACATGTGGTTGAGCGACTACAGGAGCGCGCAAATCGATGCAATAAAGATAGCTCTGGAGGCAGAGCTTTGAAACTACAAAAGAGGAGGGATTTGTTTTGAAGAAGGCAGCTGTCATTCTACTGGTTTTGTTCATAAGCCTTTTCGCGTTCGCACAAAAGGTCACGATCCAGATCGAAGGCTCGGCCGTTCCGTATTACATTCCGATCTACATGGGCATCGAGCTCGGCTACTTCAAAGAAGAGGGCCTCGAGGTCGAGTATTTCTTCGGTAACGCTTCCGATATCATAAGGAACGTTGCGGTCGGAAACGTAGAATTCGGTTTTCCGAACGGAGAGCCCGTAATAGTCGCAAGATCTCAGGGTATTCCTGTCAACGTCATTCACACGACTTACCAGCACGGCCTGGGCTCCACGATTTTCCTCAAGGATAGCGGCATACAGACGCCGACAGACCTGAAGGGAAAGAAAGTGGCCATAACCAGTTACGGTAGCTCCAATTACGTGCAGATACAGGTATTGCTCAAGAAGAACGGTATGACTCTCAACGATATTCAGCTGGAGATAATCGGCACCGAGGCTATCGTTCCGGCCCTCGTCAACAAGAGAGTCGACGCGATCTGTTTCTCCATGCTGAGGACTTTCGAGCTCAGGTACCAGGGCATAGAGGTCGAAGAGTTCAGGTCCGACGAGTTCCTTCCGTCCTTCGGAAATGTGCTGGTGACCGGCGACAAGATTCTCAAGGATAATAAGGACCTGGCCGTGAAGTTCGTCAGCGCGCTCAACAAAGTCATGACTTACCTTTCCGACACTGAAAACATGCTCAAGGCCACCTACACGGCAATCGAGAAGTACACGCCGACCTACGCAGGCCGCGAAGAATACATGGCCGCCATACTTAGCGATATCTACGCGGGGTATCTCTGGCAGAGCGAAGACACGGAGGCTTTCGGCTTCGGTTACGGAAACGTACAGAGGTGGCAGGACTCGATAGATATCATGAAGGAGTACCAGATTATAACCTCCGACGTCAAGGCCTCCGATTTCATCGTAACGGGTCTTTGATTGGTCTCTTTCGGAGTGGGGGAGGATTATGAAGAAGAAGCTGGGAATCAAATTGATGAGTTTTCTCGTACTTGTCGCCATAGTGGTGGTCTGGAAAGTCATGGTGACCCTTCTGAAAACGCCTACGCACATCCTCCCCCCTCCGGAAGATATACTCTTCAAATTCATAGAACTCATAAGGAACTCCGTTCTCCAGAAGAACTTCCTGGCCACTTTCGAAGAGATCGTGATAGGTTTCTCCGCGGGCGCCGGACTTGGAATAGTTATAGGTTACATCCTGGCCAAAGTCGAACTGCTGGAAAGGGCGCTCTCCCCTTATATACTCATCTTTCAAACTGCGCCCAAGATATCTCTGGCACCTCTTTTCGTTCTGTGGTTCGGTCTGGGAATACTCTCCAAAGTGGTTCTCATCGCCCTTGTAACGCTCTTTCCCGTTATGATCAACATGATACTGGGTGTCAGGTCGACCGAAAAGAACTACTACCATCTGATGAGGGTGCTCGGGGCCAGACCGTGGCAGGTCATGCTTAAGCTGGAACTGATGAACTCCCTTCCCTATCTGATGACCGGACTCAGGGTCGGCCTCGTCCTCTCGATAACGGCCGCCGTAATAGGTGAAATGATGGGTTCAAGGGCCGGCCTGGGCTTTCTTCTGATACTTGGAAACGAGATGTACGATATCACCCTCCTGATGACGGTGATACTCGTGATCAGCCTTTTGAGTTTCTTGCTGGATGTTGGAATGAAGAAACTCCAGGACAGGCTTCTCTCATGGCACGAATCGTCAGCGAAATAAGCGCGGGCAGAGGTTCGATGCTCGACTCGATCAGGGAAAAGATCATTCGCGAAATCGAAGCTTTTGCGCGCTTCTCTCTATCGGGGCCGGGAGTTACCCGCCTGCCCTTCTCATATGAAAACGATGGAACGATCGAATATATACGCGAAAGGTTACGCTCTCTGGGCAAGGGAGTCTATGTCGATGAACTGGGAAATGTTGCCAGTTCCTCCGGAAACGTCGTTCCGGCCGACAAGACTTACATAATCTCTCATTACGACTCCGTGCCTGAGGGAGGAAAGTACGACGGTGTCGCCGGGCTGGTCTTCGGACTGATTCTTCTGGAGATGCTCGAAGGTCGGGCGCGCGATTCGGTTGAGATGATCGCCTTCAACTGCGAGGAGTCATCGCTCTTCGGACGGGCCTCCATCGGATCGAAGTACTTCTTCGGGGGCGGACGAATGCCGGAGAACTACCCCGCCCTCATAGGCGGCGAAAGATCGCTCCGAGAGATGATGGACATTAAACACTACTCGAAACTCTCTCTGGCCGAAAAGCCTGAAATAGAAGAAAGCTCGAGGTTTCTGGAGGTTCACATCGACCAGTCTGCCTGCCTTTACCGGAAAGGCTCCAGGCTGGGGCTGGTCGAAAGAATAGCCGGACAGAGAAGGTTGAGGCTGACCTTCACGGGCGAGACCGGACACTCGAGTCTTGCCGATCTGTCGGCGAGGAAGGACTCTCTGCTTCCGGCGGCCTCGGCGATCAGGGCCGTCAGGGAGCTCATGGAGAAACACCTGATTTCCGGCGCTGTCGGTACGGTGACGAGAGTGGAGAACAGGCCGAACGTCATGAACATGATTCCCGGTGAGACGGAGCTGATGGTAGATATTCGCGGTTTCTCCGTCGAAGCGCTGAAGGTTTATGTAGAAGAGCTGGTCGATATCTGCCGGGGCGAGTCGGAGAGGTACTCGATCGCCTTCGATTGGTCGGCGGTTTCGCAGTACGATCCGGCGGTCATGAACGGAGAGTTTTCAGGGCGTTACTTCAAGCAGCTTTCGGAGTCCGGACTGAACCCGATCGTTATGAACAGTATGGCCTGGCACGATATAGCCGGAACGGCCGGGATTTATCCTTCCAATCTCTTGCTTCTGCCCAACCCTTCAGGAGTGAGCCACTCACCGGACGAAAGCATGGATATAGACGCCTGCGCGTCGCTGTTGGAGTTCTTTATGGCGAAGGGGGTTTTGTGTGCTTCTGATTAAGAACGTGAGGATGGTTGACTGGAGGAGATCCAGTGTCACACCTTACGATATTCTCATAGAAGGCGACAGGATAAGCAAAATAGAGAGCGAGATCAACCTTTCTGGCGTGCCGGTGATCTACGGCGCCGGGTTGACCGCTATACCCGGGATGGTCGATGCTCACGTTCATCTAAGGCAGCCCGGTTACGAATACAAAGAGACCGTCGAGACGGCGACCAGGGCCGCGGCGGCCGGCGGAGTAACAGCACTCTGCGCCATGCCGAACGTTAAGCCCTGTCCCGACAGTCCCGAAAATCTCGAAAACGCCCGTTCCTTTCAGAGGGATTCGAAGGTCAGGATAATCCAATCGTGCGCCATAAACCGCGATCTCAACGGTGAGAGGAGCGACTGGAAGGAACTGCTCGCAAGCGGCGCGAGGTTTTTCACCAACGACGGCCTGCCGGTCGACAGAGTTTCGGACATGGTCGAGATACTGAAATTCTCCAGAGAGACCGGCGTGGTGGTCGGCGAGCACCCCGAAGCGCCGGGAATGGACGAGAAGCTCCACAGGGCCGAAACGATGATGATTTGCAGGGATATCTTCCTCAACGAAAAGATCGGCGGAAACCTCCATATCCAGCACGTCAGTCTGGCTGATTCGGTGAGATACCTGGAAAAATGCAGGCACAAGAACATAAAGTTCACCATCGAGACCTGCCCCCATTACTTCCGCGAAGTTGAGAAAGGCCTGGACGGGGGTATGTACGAAGTCTATCCTCCTCTAAGGAATGAAGAGGACCGGCGGGCCATAATCTGGGCGCTCTCGACGCGCCTCATAAGTATAATCGCCTCCGATCACGCCCCCCACAGCGCCGAAGACAAGAGGCTCGATAAACCGGCCAGGGGCTTTTCGGGAGTCGAGCTGCTCTTCTCGCTCTGCTACAGCGGCCTGGTGAGAAAAGCGATAATCGATCTGGAGAGACTGGTGGAGTTTCTCTCGCTCTCGCCGTCCCTGCTTCTGGGAATCGAGCCGGTCTGTTTCGAAGCCGGAAAACGGGCCGATATAGTCCTCTTCGATCCTGAGGAAGAGTGGCGCGTCGAGGAGTCCGCGATGCACTCGAAAGGCAAGAACACGCCCTTCATGGGCGGCAGGTTGAAGGGAAGAGTCAAGTACACGATCGCTTCCGGAGAAGTGATCTATCCATTCGGGGAGTTACGATGACAGTATCGGAAAATTGCGCCGTGATTTCAAATAAAAGCGTCAGCATCGACGGAAACCTTATAACCTTCTCCTCGGAGAAGATAGCGCATTCGGCCCTTCCCGGGCAGTTTGTGGAAGTCTCGTGCTCGGACGGGGGGATGCTCCTGAGACGGCCTTTCTCTGTTTACGATACAACTGCGGAGAGTCTCTCTCTCTTCGTTAAATCCGTCGGAAGGGGAACACGCTGGCTGGGCGGGCTGAGAGAGGGCGAGAAGGTCAACATCATAGGACCTCTGGGGAAGGGCTTTTCGATCGATGAAGGAAGCCGGTCGCTCTTGATCGGCGGAGGATGCGGCGTAGCGTCGCTGAGGCTGCTGTCGAAGGCGATCGTGGAAGCCGGTGGTGAATGCGACGCGATCTTCGGCTTCAGAAAAAGAGAGGAGATCCCCGAAACTATCGTCGGAGATTTCTCGCGGACGGCCCGGCGTCTGACGGTTACCGTAGATTCCGGAGATTATCCGGTCAGGGGCAACGTGATGGACAGACTGGCCGAGATAGAATTCGATCGTTACGGGAGGTACTACTGCTGCGGACCCACGGCCATGCTCAGGGCTCTCGTTCCTCTTCTTTCTTTGAAGACGACGGAAGTCTCGCTGGAGGCCAAAATGGCCTGCGGGCTGGGTGTATGTTATGGATGTACTATAAATACGGACAGAGGTGGAAAAAGGGTCTGTTACGACGGTCCCGTCTTCACCATGAAAGAGGTTGAGTGGAATGATTTATGATCACAGCGTGGAGCTAGGGGCCATAGGCAGTCTGGCGAGTCCCGTCATGATTTCCTCCGGGACCTTCGGAGTGGCGAAACCGTACATGGAGTTGCTGCGCGGACAGCCTGTCGGGGCCGTCGTCACCAAAACGATAACACTCAACCCCAAGGCCGGGAATCCTCAACCGAGGATCTACGAGGGCCCTTGCTATCTAATCAACTCGATCGGGCTCGAGAACCAGGGAGTCGATCGCTTCGTCAATTTCTATAATGATGAATACGGCGAGATAGGTTTTCCGGTCATCGTAAGCATAAGCGGCAATTCCGTCGATGAATTCGTGACGATAGCCAGGAAATTGAACTCGATCGATGGACTCCTTGGACTGGAGCTGAACCTCTCCTGTCCCAACGTAGATGGCGAGGGATTGGCCTTCGGAAGCGTCCCCGAAAGGATAGGGGAAGTCGTCAAAGCGTGCGGCTCGTGCAGTCGCTTCCCCCTCATCGCCAAGTTGAGTCCCTTTCAGGCCATAGACGACTCCTTCGCGCTCGCGGCCGCCCGGGCCGGTGCGGCTGCCATCTCTCTCATCAACACCGTTCCCGCGATGGTGCTGGATATACACAGATTCAGGCCAGCCACAGGCGCGCTGTCGGGCGGCATGTCGGGACCGGCCGTAAAACCGATCGCGCTGAAGATGATCTACGAGATTTCCAGGAGCGTCGATATACCTGTGATCGGAATGGGTGGCATCGCTTCCGGCGAGGATGCCATAGAGTTCCTGATGGCAGGGGCGAGGGCTATCTCGATAGGAACGATGAACATGGTGGATCCCTCTCTTCCCGGGCAGATAATGGGGAAAATCGCCGGTTTTATGGAACGCCACGACATAGAAAATCTCCCGGAAATAAGCAGACGATTCCATTTGTAATAACCGCGCATAAAGGTCGATCGAGGCCGGCTTCAGTGTATAATCTTTCTATCTAAAAACAGGAGGATACGCCTATGTCATTGAAGAGATACTCGATCGAAGAACTGATAAAGGCTTCGACGATCGCTTCCTTCGCCGTTTCGAAGGACTCGAGCAAATTGATGTACTCCTCGGACGATCGCGGTCATTACGATGTCTATCAGGTCGATCTTATGAACGGTGATAAGTCAAGGTTGACCGAATACGATGAAAATGCGATGGTAAAGCACGTTTTCGATGACGAAAGCTTTTTGTTCATGATGGACAAGGGCGGCAACGAACTGCACCACCTTTATCTGAAGCGGGGAGCGGAGGTCGTGGATCTCACGCCCGTCGAAGGGACGAAATCGGGTTTCCACCAGTTCAGCGGCGGATACGTGTATTACTTCTCGAACAGATTGGATAAAACGCGTTTCGATCTGTACAGGCTAAATCAGACCAGCCTCGAAAGCGAACTTATCTTCGAGAACAAAGAGGTCATGGATCTGGGACCGGTTTCCGACGACGGAAGGTACGTCGGTCTTTCCAGACAGGACACGGCCAACAACTCTGAGATGTTCATTTACGACAGATCGACCGGCGAGACGAAGCACTTATCGCGGCACACCGGCGAGGTCAAATTCCTCCCGGTTTTCTTCTCTAAGGACTCCATGGAACTGTACTACCTCACCGATGAAAGCGGCGAATTCATGGCTCTGAGGGCCATGAAACTCAATTCGCTTCACAGCAGGGAGGTTCTGGCCCTGGACTGGGATATTTCCGATGTAGAAAGATCGCATGACGGCCGGTACGCGGCCCTGGTGGTGAACAGGGATTCCTTTTTCGAATTGCAGATACTCGATCTAGCCAGGGATGCGGTGACCAACGTCAGGTTCTCGCCGGGCGGGATGATCTACCAGCTGGCTTTCGACAGGGACTCGAAAAGAGTCTTCGTGCTCGCAGATTCGGCCGTTACGCCGACGGACATCCACGTTCTCTCGATTGCCGACGGGGAGGTGAAAACGCTCACGAACTCGGCCAGTGCGGAAGTTGAAAGCGACGATCTTGTGACCCCGACGATTCTGCGCTTCTCCTCATACGACGGAACGGTCGTGCCCGGCGTGTTTTATCTGCCGGCCGACGCATCACCAGAAAAAAAGGCACCGGCGCTCATCTGGGTTCACGGCGGACCGGGAGGTCAGTCTTTCCCGCGCTACAATCCGGAACTTCAGTTTCTCGTGAATCACGGTTACGCCGTTTACGCCGTGAACAACCGGGGGAGCTCCGGTTACGGAAAAAGCTTCTTCAAGGCCGCAGACCATAAGCACGGCGAGGCCGATCTCGACGATTGCGTGGCTGCTGCTCAATATCTGGCCACGATGGAGGAGATCGACTCCGAGAGGATAGGTATCATCGGCGGCAGCTACGGAGGGTACATGGTTCTGGCTGCGCTGGCCTTCAGGCCTAAGGTCTTCAAAATCGGTGTCGATATCTTCGGAGTTTCCAACTGGGTGAGGACCCTCAAGGAGATTCCCTCCTGGTGGCGGGCCATAAAGGATCTGCTGTACAGGAAGATCGGGGACCCCTTCGGCGAGGAAGAGTATTTGAGAAGCATATCGCCCCTCTTCCACGCCTCGAAGATCGAAAGGCCTCTGCTGGTCTTGCAGGGCGTGAACGATCCGCGCGTGTTGAAGGTGGAGTCCGACGAAATAGTTCAAAAGGCTCGCGAGAAAGGTGTACCGACCGGGTATGTCGTCTTCGACGACGAGGGACACGGCTTCACCCGCAAGGTCAACCGTATCACCGCGGCCAAAGCCATGCTGGAGTTCCTGGACAGGTATCTGGTCTGAAAGAAGGCTATCTTCGAAAAAAGAGGCCCCCGCAGGGGCCTCTTTCAATATAGAATTATCAATAGTAGATCGTCTCTAGCAGAAGATAGAAAGCGTTCAAACTCTCGTACGATTCATCGATCTCCCAGTAGTAAAGATCGTAATAGCCGTCTTCGTAAACTTCGAACTGCATATAGACCTGCGCCGGTACGCCGCCGAGATCGAAGGA
>NZ_DAOSEH010000019.1:0-30484 GCF_035363035.1 Mesotoga sp.
TGAAGAGATCAAGCGAGGTGCATTGATGGAAAGAAAAGATATGTCGGCTATGGAAATTCTTGAAGCTTACTTCGAAGCTTACAGAAACAGGGATCTTGAAACCATCGCCACACTTTGCGGCGGTGATATCACCTATGTCAGTCCCGAAGGGCTCGTCGCGGAAGACTTCGAAGGCTTCTCAAGGCTAATCCGGGCTGAGTTCAACTCTTTCGGAGTACTTTACGAACCTTTACTCTGGCAGAGCAGTATCGAAAAATCCAGCGAGTGTCTTCTGTTGTGGAAACGCGGAGTTAAGTTAGCCAGAAACGCCGCTTTCAGGAGAGTTGAAATCCAGGGTTCCACGCTCCTGATTAAATCAAAGGGAATATGGAAGATCGTCTGCATTCAGTATTTTGTGCCTGTCTCTTTCAAAAGCCTGTTGAGCAAGAAAAAGTGATCCTGACTGTTCAACACTACCGTTGTGGTCATTGTAAAAATGGGGTAAGCTGTGCTACTTTATGAAACAGATCTGCCCGGTGTGCATTACTTTTCATTAGGAGGACAAATCTGTCGTGACCGATCTAAAAAAGGCCTGGCTCGTAGTTTACAGTGGGTTGGGAGTTAACTTAACCCTTGGAGTGCTTTACTCCTGGAGCATCATCTCCGCAGCCTTGATAGACAATTATGGTTGGAGCGCAACACAGACGCAGATCCCCTATATGCTAGCTTCCGCGGTTTTCGCGCTCACGATGGTTCCGGGAGGAAAATTGCAGGACAGGCTCGGACCAAAACCGGTGCTTTTGATTTCTTCAGTGCTGGCCGGTCTGGGATTCATTCTCTCCGGACTCAATCTCACAGTTGCGGGGCTCACTTTATTCTTCGGCGTGGTCTTCGGTCTGGCGATGGGTTTCGGTTACGCTTCACCCACGCCCGCCGCCGTAAAATGGTTTCACCCCGAACACAGAGGCTTGATATCGGGCATAGTTGTAAGCGGTTTCGGTCTCGCACCCGTTTATATCGCCCCCTTGACCAGTTCCCTTATAGGATTATTGGGGCTTCCGGCAACTTTAATCACTCTCGGTATAATCTTCTTTCTGGTCGTTTTTTCGCTCTCTTTCACCATTTCAAATCCGCCGCCCGGTTTCCAGAGAATCGAACTGAAGAGGAGACCGGCTAGGGCCCATCAGATAACGGCAAAGGACTACAAAGTTCGCGAGATGGTCAAGACGGTTCAGTTCTACCTTCTCTGGACCATGTTCTTCTTCGGGACTTTCGCGGGCCTGCTCATAATAGGCCAGATGTCGAAGATCGGGCTCGAACAGGCTTCGATCAGTAACGGATTCCTGCTGGTTGTCGTTTACGCCATATTCAACTTCATCGGACGGGTTACGTGGGGTACCATATCGGATTATCTCGGAAGAACGATCACGCTTTTGACTATGTTTCTCATACAGGCGGTCGTCTATTTCTCGTTCGCTGCTCTTACCAGCCCGGTCGCTCTGTTGATAGGCAAGAGTCTCGTCGGCTTTACCTTCGGCGGAATGCTGGCCATATTCCCGGTGATCACCGCAGATTTTTACGGGATGAAGAACCTGGGAGTGAATTACGGGGTGATGATAACGGCATGGGGTGTCGGAGGCATACTGGGTCCCCTTCTCGGAGGCATCGCGCGCGACATCACGGGCGGTTACGAGATCAGTTATCTGGTATCTGCCGTACTCAGCGTCGCTGGCGCGGCGATCAGTTTGCTAGTGAGGCATCCCGATAGAAAATCGCGCTAATTAAAACCCGAAGAGACTCCGTTTTTTGAATCACTGATGGAGGTTGAATATGCCAGGTAAAGTCGAAAGATTGGAATCGATACGCAGAACACTGGCGATTTTGCTGGACGACGTGCAGTGGAAACTGGACGATGTCGTCCTGACCATAGGGGACCTTATAGACGAGGAGAAGAAGCTCTCGCTGGATGCTCTGAAAAACCTCGGAATGTTGAAGAGAGAGAGACGGGAAATGCTTTCTATCTATCTGAAAGCCGTAGAAGACAGAAACGAGATAGTGAAGAGAATGGTGGAGGA
The DNA here is from genome assembly GCF_035363035.1 of Mesotoga sp. NCBI lineage: Bacteria > Thermotogati > Thermotogota > Thermotogae > Kosmotogales > Kosmotogaceae > Mesotoga > Mesotoga sp. The sequence goes on from NZ_DAOSEH010000019.1 coordinate 2,055, forward strand.
TCTCTGGGACGTTCCGGAAAATAATCTCAAAGAAGCTCTCGAAAAGCTTAACGAACTTCTGAAGGAAGAGCGAGAACCTCCGGGACCGGCCTAGAGGCTCTTCTCTATGTACTTCATAAGCGTTTCAAGTTCTTTTATCTTCTCATCTACCTCGCCGGTTTTCGCCGCCTCTCTCACACAGGTTTCTATGTGCCTGTTTACAACAGAGGTATTGGCCTTTTTAAGGAGCGAAATCACCGCCAGTAGTTGTGTGGATATGTCTATGCAGTATCTCCCGTCCTCTATCATTCTTATTATCCCGTCTATCTGGCCCCTCGCTGTCTTTAGTATTTTGAGCGCCTCATCGTGTTTATGATGGGAATGATTCTCCATATCAATCTTCGATTCCCTTCAGGACATATCCGGCTTCGTCTATAACTTCTCTCAGAAATTCTCTATCCAGCTCCACGGAGCTTTCCACAACGGCCGATCCATCGTCCAGATCGACACTGGCTTTTTTGACACCCTCGATAGAACTCAAGGCCTTTTCCACTCGCATCTTGCAATGGTTACAGCTCATACCTTCGATTATCAGTTTCATCCTGTCTCCTCCTTTATATTTTAATCCTCTTCAGCCTGAGCGCATTCATCACGACACTGACACTGGAGAAGGCCATGGCCGCACCGGCTATCATGGGATTCAATCTTAGACCTAACGCTGTATAGAAAAGCCCGGCCGCAACGGGAATACCTATCGTGTTGTAGAAAAAGGCCCAGAACAGGTTCTGCTTGATATTCCTTATCGTCGCCTTTGAAAGGTTTATTGAGTTCACCACGTCGTTGAGATCGTCTTTCATGAGAACTACATCGGCAGCTTCTATCGCGATATCTGTCCCGGAGCCTATAGCGATTCCGACATCGGCTGCCGCAAGCGCCGGCGAATCGTTTATTCCGTCCCCCACCATGGCGACGGTGAAGCCTCTCTCCTTCAATTGCCCGACCTTCCCAGCTTTGTGCTGAGGCATAACTTCCGCGATTACGTTGTCTACACCAACCTGTGCCGCTATGGCTCTGGCCGTTCTTTCGTTGTCTCCGGTCATCATATAGGTCTCCACACCAGATCTTTTCAGCCTTTCTATGGCTCTGGCCGACGAATCCTTTATTACGTCGGCGATTCCCAGAACGGCCATTACTTTCCCATCGTAAGACGCGACGACTGGCGTCTTTCCGAGTTCGGATAAGGAGCGAACGAATTCATCGACCTCGCTTCCTGTGGTCCCAATAAAACCGGGATTCCCCAGCTTCACCTTCCCGCCGTTTACTGTGGCGCTTATTCCTCCTCCGGCGACGGCCTGAAAATCCGATACTTGCAGCAAATCGCCGTCGTAGCTATCGAGTATCGCCCTGTCCAACGGATGGGAACTTCTGCTGGCTATGCTTGCGACCAATCTGATGGACTCCTCTTCGGCGAAGCCGTTCAATACCTTGAAATTGACCAGCTCCGGCTTCCCTCTGGTGATCGTGCCGGTTTTGTCGAAAATAACGGCATCGACTTTATGGGTCGTCTCAAGAGCCTCACCGTTCTTGAAGAGTATTCCCATTCCCGCACCACGGCCCGTTGCGACCATTATCGCCGTCGGCGTTGCCAGTCCAAGGGCACAGGGGCAGGCGATAACCAGTACGGCGATCGTCATCGACATGGAAAAGACGAAGCCGTAACCCAGAGCGATCCAGGTTACAAAAGCGACCAGGGCAACCACCAGAACGAAGGGAACGAAGTAACCGCTAACCGTATCTGCAAGGCGTGCGATCGGAGCTTTCGAGGCTTGTGCCTCTTCGACCATCTTTATAATCTTCGATAGAACGGTGTCACTTCCCACGCGAGAGGCCTTTATCTCTATTGCGCCGTTTATGTTCATCGTACCGCCGGTTACTTTCGAGCCTTCTGTGATATCTACGGGTATCGATTCTCCCGTCAGCATCGATTGATCTACCGAAGTGGTTCCGTCGATAACGATTCCATCCACGGGAATCGACATACCCGCCTTGACCAGCAAAACATCTCCTGCTTCGACTTCTTCGAGAGGAATCTCGACGAACCTCTCTTCACGTTTCACCAGAGCCTTCTTTGGCGCCAGATTCATCAGCTTTCTTATGGCTTCCGAAGTCTTTCCTTTCGATAGGTTCTCGAAGTACTTTCCCAGAGAAATTAGTGCGATTATAACTCCGGCCGATTCGAAGTAGAGATCGCCGGCATAATTGTGGTTGCCAGAAGCTATCTGTACGGTCGCAAAAACACCGTAGATAAAGGCTGCTCCGGTTCCGAGACCTACCAGCGTATCCATATTGGGATGGCCCCTGAAGAGATTTGGAATTCCCTTGAGGTAGAAATCTTTCCCGGCGATTATTATAGGGATAGTGAGAAATAGCTGGGCGAGAGCGAAGTTCAAGGGATTCATGTGAGGATCGATGAAAGAAGGCAGTTTCAATCCTATCATATGACCCATCGCGATAATCAGGAGCGGAAGGGCGAAGACGATCGAAACGAGAAATTTCTGTTTATAGCTCCTGATAGCGGCTTCTTTTTTAAGTCTGGACTGCTCGGAATCGGCGTTTGTAAAGGCACTTGCCCGGTACCCAGCCTTTTCGATTGCCTCCTTTATTGAAGATATCCTCAGCCTATCGGGATCGTACCCGACGGTTGCCTTCTCGGCCGCCAGATTTACGGAAACCTCGCTCACACCGTCTAGCTTCGCGATAGCCTTTTCCACAGCCGAAACGCAGGCCGCACAGGTCATGCCGTCTATCTCAAGTGTAACTATTCTCTCCTTGCGCACCTCTTCGAGCTCATAACCGGCCTTCTTCACAAGATTGAAGAGCTTCTCCTCGTCGAAGCCGCCCGAAAGTTCGAATGTCAGCTTTTCCGTCGCGAGGCTGACTACCGGACCGGACACCCCCTCCGCCTTCGATGCAGCCTTCTCAACTGCCCTTACACAGGCCGCGCAGGTCATGCCTTTTACAACATACTCTTTCATAACAACCTCCAGTCTGGAGACGATCTACATTAACCACTCCCCGGGGGGAGGGGATATTGTAATAATACAACATTTTTTATCAGATTTCAATAGACTGGTATATGTACCAGAGAAAGAAAACTGGCTGCGAAGAGCGGCTCTTCGTTGTTAGTTAAAGAGCACGAGAAAAGGAGAGAGGGAGAGACTGAAGAGATGAAATCCAGTATAAGAGAACTACGAGATGACAGTCTTGCTCTCTTTCCGTCATGCCTGACCCCTCTCTTACTCGATGCCCTTGCCCACAACGCACCGCGTACAACCAACAACGGTTCTTAAGAGGATTCTCGTCTTCTCGTGAGCGAAGCGAACCTCTCGAATACTCTTTTTCTCGTGTTTTACGAACAACCTATCACGTTTTCTTCCTGTACTGTATCGCCTCGGCGATGTGCCGGGCGAGTACCTTGTTTTCTTCAAGATCGGCTATGGTCAGGGCAACTTTCAGTATTCTGTCTATAGACCGGGCCGTCAATTTCATCTTATCCACCGCGCCCGACAGTAAAGACCTCGATGTCGGGTCGAGATTCACGTATTCCTTCAGAAGGGAGTGTCCAAGCTGGCTGTTTGAGAAGAGATTCATTCCTCTGTATCTCTCCAGTTGCCTGTTGCGCGCCCTGATAACTCTCTCCCTTACGCTGGCGGAGCTTTCAGCGATAGAGGTTTCCATATATTTATCGAAATCCAGGCGGGGCATATCGACGAATATATCTATCCTGTCCTCCATGGGACCGGAGATCTTTCTGTTGTATCTCTGTATTTCGTACCAGGAGCATGTACATTCCCTGGTCTTGTCTCCGTACCAGCCACAGGGACAGGGGTTTTGCGCCGCTACCATCATGAATCTGGCCGGATAAGTTGCCGTGAGCTTGGCCCGTGCTACGGTTATGACTCCATCTTCCAGAGGTTGCCTGAGAGCTTCTATGACATCTCGTCTGAATTCGGGGAACTCGTCCATGAAGAGAACACCGTTGTGAGAAAGGCTGATCTCACCGGGCCTCGCATCGTTACCACCTCCGACTATGGAAGTCGTAGAAGCGGTGTGGTGGGGCGACCTGAAGGGGCGCTCTTTTATCAATCCTCTGTCGCCGAGGAGACCGGAAACGCTGTATATCATCGTCGTTTCTATAGCTTCGTCCATCGTCAGCGGCGGGAGGATCGAAGGGATTCTTCTGGCGAGCATCGTCTTTCCACAACCGGGTGAGCCTCTCAACAGAAGGTTGTGACCTCCGGCGGCCGCAACCTCCGCGGCTCTTTTGGCGAACTCCTGGCCCTTTATCTCCGACATATCAGGAGTGGCGAGATTTCCAAGCTCCGGCTTTTCGTAGTTTACCGGCTCCTTTCGAATCTGGCCGTTCAGAAAGCCGACGAGTTCGTTGAGGTTGTCGATGGTGTAAATGGTCAACTTGTCTACTATTGAAGCCTCGGCCATATTTGGAGCCGGGAGGACTACTTTGGTGCCGTTGGCCTTTCTGGACAGAGAAAGAAGTATGGGCAACACACCTCTGACCTTTCTTAAACTTCCGTCGAGTCCCAGTTCTCCGAAGAAGATGAAATCCGAAAGATCGGGTTTGATCTGTGCGGTGGCCTTCAATAATCCTACCGCGATCGGAAGATCAAGGTAAGAACCCTCCTTTTTAACATCACTCGGAGCGAGGTTGACTGTTATCCTTCCATTCGGAAGTTCGATCCCAGAGTTCTTCACGGCGCTTTTAACCCTCTTCTTACTCTCTTTGACCACAGTGTCACCCAGTCCCACTATATCCATGTCCTGGACCAGAGCCCTGCTATCTATATCGAGTTCGACAAGCACATCCATCACTTTGAGGCCCATGGTCGTGATCGTTCTAACCCTTGAATAGCGCATTTTATTACCTCCAATCCTACCTATGATTCTATCATCAATCATGTGGGCATAAATGATATACTTATTTTGAGGGATGATTGAGGTGCGACCATGAAGAGTACACATCGTGTAAGCGTGAGAGCCTTAGTTTTGAAAGACAACTCAGTTCTTCTTGTTCGTCATGCTCATCAAGACAGACCTCCTTTCTGGTGTTTCCCCGGCGGATTAGTTGAAGAAAACGAAGATCTTCTATTTGCGGTTCGAAGAGAGCTTGTCGAAGAGACCGGTATCTCGGTAGAACCTCTATCCGTGGTTGCACTGCAGGAGTTCAGAAAGGAGAAGCTGCTGGAGGTGATATTCCTCTGTAATTACACGGGTGGTACCGTCTCACTTGGGAGCGATCCGGACAATTCCGGCCCGCCGGTACTGGTAGATGCCAGGTGGGTGCCCATCGAGACTCTAGGTTCGTTCCAGGTGCATCCGGCGGAGTTGATTCCCCATTTGATCGAGTATGGAGGCAAAATCGGAGCGGGCCGTTTCTTCTCCGTTTCCAGTAAATACTCGATGATTCAAAACCTTGCCGGTGAGGTGTAGCAGGTATCACCGCGTACGATTCTTTGGTGCAAGTGGCAACAAAACTTCAGTCACATCACTGCGAGAGGAGGGTTATCATGGATTACAACATCTACTCAAAGGACGTAACAATAACAGATTCCATGAAAGACTACATCGACAAAAGGTTCTCAAAAGTGTCAAAAGTTGTGAACGAAGAAAAAGTGATCTCTATGGATCTCCGGTTGTCGAAGGTGAGAGCCTTTTACAATGTCGAGGCTACCGCCCATCTTCCAGGGGTAGTTCTCAGGGTCGAGGAGAAGGGAAGCGATTTCTACACGGTGGTCGATGCGGCATCCGACGCTTTCGAGAGAAGGCTGAAGAGATTCAAAGAGAGAACTAGATTCAAACACAAGAATGGCATTAAGGAAAACCTTGAATCTGTTCCCTCCCAGTTCGAAGAAGAAGAACAGTTTACTACGATAACCAGGAGAAAGAGATTCACGATCAAGCCTATGACCGAAGAAGAGGCTCTACTACAGATGGAGATGCTGGGACACACCTTCTTCGTTTTCAGAAACATCGTCACCGATGAAGTGAATGTCATCTATACCAGAAAAAACGGAAGTCTTGGAATAATAGAGATGAACGAATGACGACACGGCCACCATATGGTGGCCGTCTTTTTTTGGCGGGCTCGGTTATAATATACAGAAGATCTGCAATGTTCAGAAGCAATGAAAGGGCGGTGGCAACAATCAAGAACAGAACTCAGACTATCATCTTCAGCAGGGTTGAGGATGAAGTCAGGATCGCCTCGGTGGATTCCGATCAACTCGAAGAGATATTTTTCGAGGACATGGATAGCGAGAGCGTTACAGGAAATATCTACCTTGGAAAAGTCGAAAACGTCGTTCCCAGTCTCGAAGCGGCCTTTGTGAATATAGGTATCGGAAGAAACGCCTTTCTGAGGTTTAAGGATGCCTCCGGCCAGCAGAAACTCGAGAAGAACCACAAAGTACTCGTACAGGTGAGCAAAGACCCGATAGGTTCGAAAGGACCTCAGATAACTTTGAAAGTCAGCATACCGGGCAGGAGTCTTGTCTATACACCATTTTCGAAACACATAGGTATTTCGAAGAAGATCGCCGATCCCCAGGAGAGGCATAGATTAACAACGGTGGCAAAATCGCTTCTCGAGAGCAAAGAGGGTGTGATCTTCAGGACGGCCTCCTACGGACTCGGTGAGGAGACCATAAAAGACGAGCTGGAAGGGCTCAGAGAAAACTGGAAGAAGATAAATGAAACCTTCAAGCGCGGGCGAAAACCTAAAATTCTCTACGAAGAACCTTCCTTTGTGGAGTACATTCTCCGTGAAAGACTCACCGAAAGTACAAAAGAAATCGTTGTCGATTCAGAAGAACTATGGCACGAGGTTGTGGCCGGAATAAGCAAGTTCAAGGCCGGATTTAAACCGGTAGTCAGATACGTCGAAGGAGACGCTTTCGCCACGGAGGACATCTACGAGAAGCTCAAGATTCTCTATACCAGAACGGTTGCTCTCCCCGGCGGCGGAAATATCTATATCGACAGAACCGAGGCCATGACAGTCATAGATGTAAACTCGGCCGGGAACCTCTCTGGAAGCGATGTCTCGGAGACCTCTCTGAACACCAACCTGGAAGCGGCGTCGGAAATTGCCAGACAGCTCCGGCTGAGAAATATCGGTGGTATCGTGGTAATCGATTTTATAGATATGAAGACCGATGAAGACAGGCAGAAGATCATAGCCAGTCTGAGCAGCGAATTCAAGAAAGACAAGGCCCGTACCATGATCATGGGTTTCACCAGACTCGGTCTTCTCGAGATGACCAGAAAAAGATCTACCGCCGCGATCGGTTCCAAACTTTACTCTTCCTGCCCTGTCTGCAAAGGAACGGGAAGGATAGAATCGCCGCGGGCCGTTTATCAGAGGCTGCTCAAAGATCTGACGCGCGGTTTCCAGGATCAGACGATAAATGGAGCTTCGGTGCAGGTTTATCAGAATATGTCTGGGATACTCACCCCGGAAACCCAGAAGAATCTCCTGAAAACTCTCAAGAAAGAAGTGTCGGTAGGTTTCACATGGCCGGTTCCCACGACGTACGATATCAAGTTTATCAAAAAGCCGGAACAGCCAAAAAAGTCCAAAAAGCCAGAGAAGAAAAAAGAAAAGGAAAAAAAGGAGTCGGCCTGACCCCTTCCTCGCTGGTGGATGCGACAGGGATCGAACCTGTGGCCTCTTCCGTGTGAAGGAAGCGCTCTTCCGCTGAGCTACGCATCCGTACAGTAGATTCTATCATCGGTCGGGCCGACTGTCAAGTTTTCCGACAGCGATGAAGGGAGTTACCGTCGATGAGTCTCGATCCGGATATGACAGATACTGGTGAAGAGCTCAGACATCACGATCATGCATGTCTCCTTTACGAGACGGAGGGCCAGTGGTACGACACGATCATCCCTTTTTTGAACAACGGGCTTAAAAACGGAGAGAAATGCCTGTATATCACACATGCCCACAAGGTAGAGGATATATGCAGTTATCTGGAAAAGATAAAGGTTGATTGTAAAAGGATAATCGACAGAGGACAGATACTCTTTCTCGATAAGAGTCAATCGTGTGTGAGAGAAGGTTTTTTCGATCCGGAAAATATGATCGAATTTTTGAGGCTTGAAACGCAAAAGGCGCTCGACCAGGGTTATTCCGGGTTGAGAGCCTCAGGAGAGATGAGCTGGGTCCTCGAGGACGGAGGAGCTCTCGACAGGCTTATAGAGTATGAAGATCTGCTGAACAGCGAATTCTTCCCTTCGAACCGGTGTGTGGCCATCTGCCAGTACGATATGCGTCTTTTCAATCGGAGCATCATCAAGGGTGCCATAGAGACACATCCCCTGGTAGTTCATGACGACGGGCTATTTGACAACTTCTACTATCTCCCTCCGGAATTCTACAAAAACATCGGCAGAAACGAAGTGGATATCGAACGCTGGCTCAAAAACCTCGGTAAATACCATCGTCTTCAGCACGAACACATGGTGTTCATAGAATCAACACCGGATATGGTCTTTTTAAAGGATAAAGAGTTCAAATATCTTATCGCCAACAGGGCTCTCTCGAAATATTTTAAAAAGAGTATCGATGAAATAATTGGAAAGACCGATTTCGAGTTGATGCAGTACGAAGTGGCCAGCAAGTGCCGTGAAAGCGACATGAAGGCCGTAGAACACAACCGTCTTATCGTAACCAAGGAGAGAACGGCAAACAAAGTCTATGAAACTTACAAATTTCCTGTGAAGCTTGCTAACAGCGATACAGGTATCGGGGGTTATATAAGAGATATCACTCTCAGTCAGGAGTACCTGGATAACATTAAGAAGTATGGCGTTATCTTCCATAACGCCAACGATATGATATTCATAGTCAGGGCTTGCGATTTGAGAGTGCTGGATGTCAACAGGGCCGTGATAAAGACCTACGGCTACTCCAGAGAAGAGGCGCTCAAACTATCAATTCCCGACTTCACGGCTCCCGGGAGTGTTTCAACTATAGACGAGCAACTTCTGAGCGCTTACGAAGACGGGGCAAAGTACGAGACTTTACACAGAAAAAAGGATGGTTCGATCTTTCCGGTCGAGGTAAGCGCACGTTTCATAATGCTCAGGGGAGAAGAAGTAATACTCGACATCGTCAGGGACAACACCGAGCGTAAAAACAACGAAGAGATCATCAGGAAGAGTATGCTCACTCTACTCAACACACTCTTGAGAATGGTTGAGATTAGAGACCCGTACACCGCCGGTCACCAGAGGAGAGTGAGCCAGCTGGCGTGCGCCATAGCGGAAAGACTGAATCTCGGAGAAAGCAGAGTTCAGCTCATAAGGATCGCGTCTATGCTTCACGATATCGGCAAAATCTCGATTCCGGGCGAGATTCTCTCAAAGCCCGGAAAGCTTTCGAAGATGGAGTTCGATCTAGTGAAGCTGCATCCCGTAACGGGCTACGATCTGCTGAAGGAAATGAGCTTCGACCTGCCCATCGCCACTATCGTTAAACAGCACCACGAAAGGCTGGATGGATCGGGTTATCCCGATGGCCTCAAGGGAGATGAAATAACTCTGGAGGCCAGGATAATAGCTGTGGCAGACGTGGTTGAAGCCATGTCTTCACACAGGCCATACCTGTCTTCGTTGGGTCTCAAGAAGGCTTTGAACGAGATTTCGGCCGGAGTCGATATCCTTTTCGACAGAAAAGTCGTCCAGGCCTGTATCCAGCTGTTTGAAGAGAAGTTCACGTTTTCGCAATAGGTTTCTCAATCAATCCTCTCATCGCTATCCGCTTCTCTTCAGAACGCCCTTCCGTTTGGCCCAGCCCTCCATCTTCCTGAAAAATAACAGCCCCGACGGAAGGAGTAACCCTCCCAGAAGGATCAAAGGCCATATATCTCCCCACATTTCGATCATGCCCTTGCCTTCGAGTATCGACGATCTCATTCCTCTCAAGGCATATGTCGCGGGAGACAACCTCCCTACCTGCTGCATCCACTGCGGCAGTACATCGACTTCGTAATAGACCCCCGAGAACATCAGAAGGAGCGCCTGAAATATGTGGACTACCTGGGCTCCCTTCTCGGGCGATATCAGAGGCAACACGGCCGCGACTATTCCCAGACCGACGAAAGAGAAACTGGATACCGCAAGGATGCCGACCGCGGAAAGCAGATTGGCCTTCTCCAGATTCAGATCGAAGAAGATCGATACCGCCAGCAGAATCAAACCGCTCCTTAGAATCCCGTAAAGTATTGCGTAACCGCAGGTACTCAACAGGTGCGTCGCTCTTCTCACGGGTGCCATGAAAGTGTACTCTATAGTCTCTTCCCAGCGCTCCCAGGCAACGGTCTCGGCAACTATCTCGAAGAGTATGGAAAGATAACCCCAGAGAATCGATCCCAATAGCATGTACAGTATAAGGTAACTCGTATCCAGTTTAGTGCCGGAGAAGGCTTCTATGCCTTTGCCTATGAAACCCATGGTGACGGAGTTGGCTATCGTGTACACAAAAAAGACCAGTTCCCATTTCCAGTATCTTTTGGTGAAATTGAAGTTTCTCTCTATAAAGGCCCAAGAGGCCCTAAGCTCTCTTGCAAGCGCCTGCGAACTCATGCCGTTTCTACCTCCTGGTACTGCGCATCCTCAAGGGACATTCCCGTGTGCTCCATGAAGACATCCTCGAAGGTCGGGTTGTCCACCTTTCCTCTGAGCTGGTTCTTCAGCTCCTGCGGCCTCCCTTCTGCGACGATCTTACCCAGGTGAATTATTCCCACATAATCACAGAGCTTTTCGGCTTCTTCCATGTCGTGGGTGGTCAGGAGCATGGTCGTGTTCATATTTAATTTCACGTCTCTTATGAGTGACTGAACATCTCTCTTGGCTCTCGGATCGAGCCCCGTGGTCGGTTCGTCCAGAAGAAGCATCCTCGGTTCGGTCATGAAAGCCCTGACGATGGCGACTTTCTGTTGCATACCTCTCGAAAAGTCTTCCAGCGGATCTTTCAATCTCTTTTCGTCCAGACCGAAACGTTCGGAAAGATAGTAGATCTTCTTTATGGCTTCTCTCTTGGAAATGCCATAGAGACCGGCCGAGAAGGCCAGATTCTCTATGGCGGACAGTTTCCTGAAAAAACTCGCCTCGACGGAGACCCTGTTGATGAGCTTCTGAACGACTCCCGCCTCTTTTTCCACATCGTGCCCGAAGACGGACACGCTGCCCCTGTCGGGTATCAAAAGAGTCGAAGCGATCCTGATGAACGTCGATTTGCCCGAGCCGTTCGGCCCCAATAGTCCGTAGATCTCTCCCTCTTTTATCCTCAAGCTTACTCCCTTGAGCGCCTTGATCTCTTTCTTGTTTTTCTTGAAAAGTTTAACCACGTTATTCGCGAAAAGCGCGTCGGCCATTACGCACCTCCATCAAAGATAATGGGGCCTGCTGAACTTGCTTTCGATCTCGACTTTCTGTCTTTCAACTATTCCATCTATGAAAATCTCTCTCGAACCTCTATAAATCTTTTTCATCACGCCACCTCCTGGCGACTATCCTGGGGAAACTCCATGAGACTATCCGGTTTATCTATGAAGGGTGGAAGTACAACACTACAACTAATACGGTCCTTTCTAATCTCTCCGCTTAACGCTATTTTCATTGTTTCACCCCCTGTACTTTCGAGCCGGGTTTCATGGTCCCCGTTTCATTCCTCAAAGCCAGAAACAGTAAGGACCAAAAACCTCGTTCTCTCTCTGCTTTCTCTGAATCTTCTTCTGCTCCACTTTCTCGATTCTTTCGACCTCTACCTTAACTGACATAACTCCACCTCCTGGAGAAATGGTTGATAAAAAAAAGGACCGTGGCTGTTACTCGCCACGGTCCTTCAAACATCGTCTATGGTTATACGTCTTTATACCTCACACGACGGATGAAGGCGTGGCAGAATGCGGCATCACCGGAGACCCTGTTAAGGGTGGTGAAAAATCCTGTTTTAAGTCTCATCATCATTCTATTACGCCTCCTTTCGAATAGTTTCTCTTTCGCTTGACTGATTATAGCACAAACTATGGAGAAATCCAAAGCTTATTCCTAAATATTATTGAAGCTGGATTTACTTTTTGACACTTATTTAGTCCGACAATAAATAACCTGCCCGCGTTATTGAAATATCTTTCATTATTACTCCGAAAGAACCAGAAGACTGAACGATCTTAGAAAGATGTCAGTCAATTTCTAGAATCCGCTCTTTCCCGTATCCCGATACTCAAATACTCTTTTCCACAGAGCGGGTAATTTCGATATAATTGTGTTGATGAATGTTCTGGAGGTTGCCCGTGCATAAATTTTTGACAGTTATTTTACTCGTACTGCTCGCCGCTACGTTACTCGCGAGAGATTTGACGGTCAGATCCAGCAGTTCCCGGTTCGACTTCGAAGAAATATCCGGTGGATCCATCTCTCTCCCAATAGATACTACCGGCCACTTCCTGCCCGGCCTTGAGCTGGTCCGGGGCGATATCTGGGTAACGGCTGCCACTCAGGACCCCCTCTTCAGGAAGTTGAGCGGGGATAGAATCGAGCCTTCGCTCGTAGAAAGGTGGGAGTGGAGAGACGGGAATAAAGAACTGCATATAAAACTCAGAGACGAGATCCACTGGTTCGATGGAACTCCGATTACTACGAATGATCTAGAATACTCGCTGGCAGTTTGGAAAGTTAGCGAGGACTCGCAACTCTACGGAATTCTGAACGATCTCTCTTACGTAGAGATGAAAACCCTGGATGACAAAAGCGCCGTTTTCTATTTCAATCGACCATTTCCCGAGTTCACCGGTTATCTAAGGACGGGATTACTGGCCAGACACATATACGAAGGGAAGCTCGGATTGAAACCGGAAGAGGTGGCTGTCAGCCAGTATTCAGGTAAACCTCCCCTGGAGGCCACCTCCGGACCTTTTTACCTGGCAGAGGGGAGCGAGAAGGGAAAGATCATACTTAAGAGAAATCCACAATGGCACGGCGGAAAAGGGTCGGAACACTACCCTCTATACTTCGCTGAGTGGCCCGAGCATGCTCTTCTGGACGAAATAAGACTGATAGAAGAGGCCGATCAGGAAGAGAGGATAGAGATGTTTCTGAAGGGCGAACTGAGCATGCTCTTCAACGAAGAAGGTGCGACGACAGAACTCATAAACGACGCAAAGAATGGAAATTACAGGTACGAATTCACTCCCGACGGTTCTTATTATGCTTTGATTCTAAATCACAGGAACGACTTTCTCTCTAAGAGCTCTTTGAGAAAGGCCTTGAGAATGGCTCTGGATGTCGAGAAACTGTCGGGCACGATCGGGATCGGCTCTACCGCAGCTCTTCTGCCCATAGATGTCCGAACAGCTTTTCTTCAGGAACTCCTGTCGCAGATCGGGGAGTTTCCCTACGACCCTGGAAGGGCAAAAGAACTCATTGTGAGTGCCGGGTACGGAAAGGGATACACACTTACGATCAAGGTTCACCAGGGAGTCGATAAGAAGTTCACGGATATGCTCGTGAAGATGTGGAAGGAGATCGGAGTGGATCTGAAGGTGGAGAGACTAGACTGGGGAAGTCTGCTCGGCGACGTATATTCGGCCGATTATGAGCTGGCCTTTTTCAGAGTTGAAGCATTCGATTATCCTGAGATTACTCCCTGGACGGTGGAGAATGCCGACGACTTAAAAACCGGCTGGGAAGTGGGATATGTAAATCCACAATTGTTCAGGATAGAGAGAAAAGCGGCCACCGAGGGCCTCTGGAAGGACAGGATCCCGTACTACCTGGGGGCTATGAAGTTATGGCTCGAAGATATGCCGATCGTAGTGGTATCCTATAGTCAGAAGATCACGTTCTGGAGGCAAGAGTTGAACGGACCGGTGCCGGGAAGTGGAGAACTGTTCGACAATCTGGCCGAATGGTTCGTGCACTGAACGATTTCCGGAAACCAAAGGAGGGCGAAAAATTGCTTGTATTGAGAAAAGAAGATCTCTGGAAGATCAAGTATTTCATGCAGGATTACGGCAGAGATCTTGAAGAAAAGCTGTTCTCCTATCTGTACGAAGATGATTCGGGCGAGAAGGTGATCGAGGAGCTATCCAGATACCAGAACGAAGACGGTGGCTTTGGAAACGCACTCGAACCGGACTTCAGACTTCCATACTCCTCACCGATGGCAACATCGGTAGCCTTTCAGATTATCACAAAACTCGGTTACGACAGCACCGCCAAGCGGGAAATGATTTCCAGGGCCGTAGAATATCTGGAGAAGACCTTCATACCCGGCAGAATGGGCTGGTTATCTGTGCCGGAGAGCGTTAACGATTTTCCCCATGCGCCCTGGTGGCATTTCGACAGCGAAAAGGGCATGTCGTCGATAGATATAAACTGGGGCAACCCAACGGCTGAAATCATAGGTTACCTGCATCGCTATAGGGAGTACACGTCTCTGAATGTGGATGCGCTGATCGAGAAAGCCATCGAATACCTGAACGGAATGAAGGAATTCGGTTCCTTCCACGAAATTTTCTGCTTCGAGAGACTCCATCATCAGCTCGATATGGAGAGGGCCGGCAGGCTCGAGGATAAAATCGTTCAGGCGGTGAACAGTCTCACCTGCTGTGACGAGGATGAGTGGAAAAGCGAGTACACGGCGCGGCCCCTCGATTTTGCCACCGGGCCGGACAGAACCTTCGGCATCGATGGCGCACTTATAGAGAAGAACCTCGACTGCTACGTACAGACTCTTCAGAGCAACGGCAGAATCAAACCCACATGGTCAAAGAGCATTTACGACGGAGACCTCGCTCCTGCGTGGGACGAATGGGTCGCAATCCTCACTCTCAGGGTACTCGAGACTTTGAAGAACTTTGGAAGAATTGTTCTATGAAGAAAATGGAGGAGAGCATGAAAGAGATAATACAATCGGAAAAAATAATGGCCGTGATCAGAAGCGATTCAGTGGACCGCTGTGTAGAGATCGCCAGGAGTTGCTATCGTGGAGGTATAAAAATACTCGAAATAACCTTCACTGTACCCGATGCGGAAAAAGCTATATCGATCATCTCGCGGGAGCTTCCGGAGGCTTACGTTGGGGCCGGAACGGTCCTTACGGACGGACAGTTCGACCTTGCCATCCGCAGCGGCGCGAGATACGTGGTCAGTCCCCATCTCTCTGAAGAGCTCGCGATACACTCCAGGGCGATGGAGGTTCTTTATCTTCCTGGAATAATGACTCCCACGGAGTACGTAAAGGCAACCGGCCTCGGACTCTCGATGGTGAAGGTTTTCCCGGGAGACGTTCTCACACCGGCGTTCGTGAAGTCTCTCAGAGGTCCCTTCCCGGAGGCCCGATGTGTGGTCTCAGGCGGCGTCAGTCTGGACAATATTAATCTATGGTTCGAAGCCGGCACTGCAGCTGTCGGAATCGGCTCCGACCTCACGAAGGGAACGCCCTTACAGATAGAGGAAAAGGCCAGACAGTATTCTCAAAAAATCAAGGATCTTCAGTCATGACTCTCTCGCTTTGGCCGTGAGAAGCCAGCCCTGAAATGTTCCCTTGGTGTCATCCCGTAGTGTTCTTATACGGGATCTAATCTCGTCTGTCTCTAAACAGAGGTAAGAGGGGGAGAGGTCAGAGGTAAGAAAGTCGAGATCTTATCGACCTTCCAGCCTCTCGCCTCTTACCTCTAGCCTCAGGTTTCCCAAGGACGGCTCTTCCTGCTCTCCAGTTCTTTTGAATTACTTTCGTTCGAACGTAAAACCCGCCACACTCAGTAGAGAGATCTCAGGAACTCCTTTATCTCTTCAGAGGCGGCGTAATCTTCGGGCATCTTTCCGCTATTATCCTTTATATTCACAGGTACTCCGAACTGGCGAAGGATCTTCAACATTTCTATACCGTCCCACTTGTCTTGAACGGCATAATGTGCGGTCGTCATTCCAAGTAAATCCACATGGTTTATATCGGCCCCTCTCTCTGCCAGATGAGAAGCAGCCTCGAGGTTTTTCTCAATAACTGCGTAGAAGATGGGAATTTTGCCGTCTTCGTCCTCGACATTTATATTCGCCCCCTTCTCCAGCAAGTAATCGATAACCTCGACTTTACCGTATCTTCCCACAGCCATGTGCAGGGGCGCGATCTTTTTATCCGCCTGGATGGATATGTCGGCGCCCTTCTCAACAAGGAATTTAACCATCTCAAGCATGCCATTCCCTGCGGCGAGGTGTAGCGGCGAAAATCCGAACTCGACCTCGTTCTGGTTTATACTCACTCCCTTCGAAAGGAGCAATTCGATAGTATCTTTGCTCTCTTTATATACAGCCAGATGTATATGCAGCGGTAGATATCCGTTGTTGTTCTTTGCCAGAACATCGGCCCCGAGCGATATCAGGAGTTCGACATTGCGGAAGTATTCACGCTCGGCTGCGATGTGAAGGGGCGTATCTCCCTCCATGTTTATGGAGTTGATATCGATTCCCAACCCGACAAACAGCTCTATATTCTTAGTCGAGCCGCTGCGTGCAGCGTTGTGCAGTATGGTGTTACCCAGAGAATCGACTTTCAAATAGTCGGCGCCGAAGTCTATCAATCTTTTGGTGACATCATGGTTAGACTTCGAAACGGCCAGCCCCAGGGGAGTATAGTACTCAGTTCCCAGCGATACATCCGCGCCTTTTGCCAGAAGAACATCCACGGCCTCGAAGGGTAACCCTTCCGATATGGCAAGATACAGTGGCGTTCTACCGTCGTTGAGCGCGTTGTTCGGATTGGCACCGCTCTCGAGCAAAAACCTTATCGTATTTGTGGATTTTGCAAAGACAGCTGCCGTCAGCGGGGATTTGAAAGCGAACTCGACCTTCTCCAGGTTCGCTCCCTTTTCTACGAGGTACTTAACTACTTCAAGAGTCTTATCGTCCCTCGAACTGTCGCAGGCGAGTATCAGTGGGGTATAACCGGCGTAAAATTTTGAACTGTCGGGGTACTTGTCGATCTCGGCACCTCTTTCGACGAGTAGTTTCGCGATCTCCGTCAGTCCTTTTCTGGCAGCGTAATGCAGGGCAGTGAATCCATCGTTGTCTATCAGAAAAATATCTGCACCGGATTCGATGAGAAATCTGGCGATTTCAGCATAGCCGTAATCGACGGCCGTCATGAGAGCCGATTTGTTGTTATAGCCCAGTTCGTTTATATTGCCACCACTTTTGAGATCTTCCTTTACTCCCTCAAGGTTGTTGCTGGATGCGTTGCTGTAAACACTGGCCAGGCCCATAGCAGATACAAGCAATATGACCAGCGTAAGCAGGAGAGTTCTTCTCATAAGTTTTACCTCCTTTGTATTAGACAGTACTACATTATAGGTTACTAGATTCTGCTTCTTCTCTTCAGGAGAGACTTGCAAATTCAATTGTCCGCAAGCGCGAACTCCACCGCTGCAGCCGCGTGAATCGCCGTGGTGTCGAAAACGGGAATCTCGACGTCGGACTGCTTTATGAGTAGTGGTATCTCGGTACAACCTAGCACCACTCCGCTGGCTCCTTCACTCTGGAGTTTCGAGATTATCGATCTATAGCTCTCTCTGGACTCTTCAGTGAAGATTCCCCTGCAGAGCTCCTGGAAGATTATCCTGTCCACACTCTCCCTGTCTCGCTCTTGAGGAACGATCACTTCGATCCCGTGTCTGCCGAGAGTGTTGCGGTAATAACTCCTCTCCATGGTGAAGCGCGTCCCGAGGAGTCCGACGGTCTTGAGGCCGGCCGCGGTTATTCTCTCCGCAACGGCTTCCCCGATTTGAAGGACTTTCAATCCCGACGCATCTTCAATCTCCCTGACCAGCAGGTGCATCGTATTGGTACATATCACCAGAAAGTCGGCGCCGGCTCTCTTCAAATCTCTCGATACATCCTCAAGAACACGGGCGATCCCTTTCCAGTTGTTGAGCTTCATCATATCGGCCACCGGCTGGAAGTCGATAGAGACCATCACGCAATCGGCCGAGTTGAGACTGCCAAGTCTCTCTTTGACGGCTTCATTGAGCAACCGGTAGTACTCCAACGAAGATTCCCAGCTCATGCCTCCCAGCAGTCCGATCCTCTTCACGACCTGACTCCGAAGACTTCATCCAGCCAGTCGAGAAGGACGGCGTTGGAGAGGGGGAGATTGGTGAGCTGGCAGTGAGAGTCCGCCCCCTCGTCCTTTGTGAAGACTCTCAGGCTCGAAGGTCCGGAAACGCCTTTGACGGCTTCCTCTGCCTGTCCCATTGCGCCGAGTCCCTCGCCCTGGCTTACCATTCCAAGGAAGGGTGCGCGTATGTTCTTTATCGCCTCGCCAACGGTGAACTCCTTCATTCTCTCGAAGGCTGCGAACATCGACCTCTCTCCGTAACGCAGAATGATATTGAGAATTTGGAGCTTCTTACCCTTGCTCAGATACTCCGCTGGGATTTCGTCGATATAGTCGAGCCCTATGTCCTGTGATGAGTTCATGGCCCCTTCGCCGGCCACGCCGATCATGTATTTGTAGATGTCCGTTATGGGTGAATTTGAGATCAAGGCCTTGATTCGAGGTTCATGAGCCGCCGCGCGCAGCGAAAAATATCCACCGAGGCTTATACCGTAAAGGGCGATCTTCGAGGGATCAACGTCGCCACGCGAGAGCAGATAATCTACCACTTTCGCCACGGCCACTTCGAAATCCGCTCTGAAAGGCGTTTCGGTAGAGAATCTCCTCATACCCACCTGACCCGGCCCGTCAAAAAGCAACAACGAGTAACCCCTGTTCAGTGCCGCGGCCCCGCTCTGGAAATACATCTCTTCGGAGGTTCCGTCGAAGCCGCTCATCATCATGATGGTTCTCTTTTTTGTCTGAGAGCTTTGTGTAAGCGGCGAGATCCAGTACGCGGGAATGAAATCGTCTCCGTAAGGTATCCTGACGGCTTCAAACTCGAGATTTGCCGTTCTGAAGGCGTATATGAAACAATCTCTGCTCTCCATACCTATATATCTGTTTTTTGAGTCCCTCGGGTCTCCGTAATATTCGGCGGCCCTGAAATAGCTTGAAGCCCTCAAAAAAGCTTCGTGGGCGCTCTTCATTCTGCCCTTTTGCATGAGATCCAGCCCCAGTTTCTTTGCCCTGATGGCCAGATCCTTGAACTGTGTCACCCAGGTTTCGGGCTCTTCAGGTCTTATAGCCGGCACGATCGATAGTATCTCGCCGACCGTTCCTCCACCGTAGGAAACCGCTCCAAGCGACCTCAAGAGTTGAAAGTTGAACTCTATATCTTCGAATCCCCGGATGGCAAATGAACCTCGAAAAACCCCGGCAATTTCTCTCCCTTCATTCGAAGACATTCCGATCACCTCCCTTGAAAAATTCTATCTGAAATACTAGCAGATACAACCATTGTATCGTACAAAAACAAACGGGGCTTCAATTTGATAGACTCACAAAAGTGCACATCACTCTCCGCTAAAACCAACTATTTGCAGTGAACCCGGAGTTTTAAGCAAAAAAAGACTGTCCTTCTGCTATTATGAATCCGGAGGTGTTGATTATGAAAAAGGCGATCTTATTTTTATTTATCATGTTAGCCGCTCTGGGATTTGCCTGGTCCGGGCACGATGCACTGACCTATACGATAGTCTCGAGGTTTTCCTTGCCTTTAGAAGAATATGTGCAAATAACGCCCTATACATACGCCGATGTGGATACCCATCCTTATAATCCCGCGATAACCGGGTTCTACGATTATCTGGGTAAAAACTACATGCCGGAGGAAGATATCGATCTCTTCATTCCGGTCTTTCCCAATCCCGAGCCGGTGAACAATACCGCCCCTGTGTGGCAGATTCTTTCCGTTTATGCTTATGAACCGGACATGGGTATGGACAAAGGACTGCCTATGGAGGGGATTGAGAAACTCCTGGGAGACAGTCAGGGCATCCGTCATATGGAATACAGGTTGCTGTGCTTTATTAGGGTTGGAGAGGTTACCGACATGGTACAGTATTTCAGCGACCTTTCCGAACTGGCCTACGGCAGGGGAGATCACTACTGGGCTTACAGGTTTATGGCCAGGGCGATGCATTACCTTGAAGATGTCGGGCAGCCCTTTCATACTTTCCCCGCGCCTTTATTCGAACTGCTGAAGCTGCCGTTCAACATGGACAAATGGCAGACCGTCTTTGCCAAGTATCACTTCGCTTACGACTTCTACGGCGGCTACCTGCTCTGGGGACAGTATGGGCCACTGGTCAAGGCCATAGACGAAGTCCCGGCGAAGACCATAAAGAGTCCGAAACAGGCAGCCGTCGATCTGAGAGGCTTCTCGAGAGGAAAGTTGAATCCCGTCTATTATGAACTGAAGCATCTCATGAAGGACGAACTCGAGACGGAAGAAGTGGTCTGGCTGGGAAAGAGTTATTTTGACGAACTCGCTCGGGCAGGCAAGACGGAAAAACTGGATAAAATGACCGTGGAGATTCTCAGAGAGACGGCCTCTTATGTGAAGGGCTACGTTAATTATATGTTCGACAGGTTCGAAGCGATAGATTCGAATATGTGAAGTTCGCTTTATACAAACCCTCCGATAAGCCCTATCCCGTATAGATAGATCATTTGACCTGGAGGTGGAAAGATGAAACGACTGGTTCTTTTCTTTGCGCTCTTGCTGACAGTTTCGCTGTTCGCCGTTTCCGCGGCGGTGGAGGACGTCGCCTCTTCGCTCTTTGGAAGGTACGAAGGGGCCGAGACGCACTTCTTCTTCAGAGAGATTGACTCCTCGCTCCAGTTGCTTGTGAAAAGCAGCGACGGAGAACTCATCTTCAACGGGTCGAGATATCTGCCGGTCGAATGCGCGGAGTTATGCGAGGACAATTATCTCTGCGAACCCAACCCGTTCAAATTCACGATCATAACCTTCGGCAGGGACGAAGCCGGCATGGGAGTGAGCTGCGTCGCCGGAGGAGAGGTTTTCAGAAGAAAATTCTACGGACCGGAGGGAGGAGATGTCTTCAAGATAACACCCGTCGAATCAATAGATAAACTGCTTCCGATAGCTCTGGAAGCGACTCCGCCGGTCGAGGCCGGCACTTTTCTGCCGCACGACCTCGTGGAAGTGACCTTGCTCGATCCCTCGATAAAGCTGGACATACGATATGCCAGACACGACAACTTCATGGGAGTTCCCCTCTATTCACAAGAGAGAGCCTTTCTCCAGCGACCGGCCGCACAAGCCCTTGTGAAGGCGAGCGAGCTCTTGAGATCGATGGGTTACGGACTGGTGATCCACGATGCTTACAGACCCTGGTATGTCACAAAGATGTTCTGGGACGCGACTCCTGACGACCTCAAAGAGTTCGTCGCCGACCCTCAGAAAGGTTCCCGACACAACAGGGGCTGCGCGGTCGATGTCTCTCTATACATACTGAGTACTGGAGAGTTTATCGATTTTGGCGGCGGTTACGACGAATTCTCTGAGAGGTCGTACATAGATTATCCCGGCGGCACGAGCCTGCAGAGATGGTACAGGGAACTCCTCAGGGAGACCATGGTCTCCGTCGGCTTCGAACCTTTGCAGGAGGAGTGGTGGCACTTCGATTATCGCGACTGGAAGAGCTACACTATCGCAAACCTGACCTTTGAAGAGCTGGACTCTCTCCAGGAGAGTTCGGGCTTTTAGATAGACGGGTTTTCAGTTCGGGAGGTATTATCTTGCATCAACGACCGGACTTTTCGATCATGCTGGACGCGCTCGGGCGCGCGAAAGAGCCCGGGCGCGTGCCTTTTTTCGAGCTCTTCGCCGACGGAGAGATAATCGAAGAGGTGATGGGTTTCAAACTGGCCGATCCCGCCGGGGAAAGCGGGAAGTACTTCGATCAGCTGGTGAGTTTCTATTATGAGCTGGGGTACGATTATGTGCCTTTCTATCTCACGCCCCGCTTCCCGCTCGCCTACCAGATAGAGAGCGAGGACACAGCCCTTTACAGGCGTTCCAGAAGAAAATGGGTGAACGAAAAGGACGGTCCGATCCGGTCTCTCAAAGACCTGAAAGAGGCTCACTGGCCCGAGCCGGAAGAGGCCTTAGATTTCGAACTCTTCAGAGAACTCGGGGAACATCTCCCTTCGGGCATGAAAATCATAGGCGGGGCCGCGGGAGGACCCTTCGAGCACGCGAGCATGCTCCTCGGTCTGGAGAGGTTCTCGCTGGCGATTTACGAAGAACCGGAGCTGGTCGATGAGCTCGTCGGAAGAATCGGGAGGGTACTGGTGGGCGCGGCGAGAATCATCTCCTCTTTTGACTGCGTGGGGGCGTACTGCTTCGGCGACGATCTTGGCTACAAGACGGCCACGATCTTCTCGCCCAAACATCTCAGAAAACTGGTCTTCCCCTGGTACAGTGAAATCGCCCGGATCGTTCACACGGCGGGAAAACCTTTCATACTTCACAGCTGCGGCAATCTGGCCACCGTTATGGACGACATAATAGCCGCCGGAATAGATGCCAAGCATTCATTCGAGGATATCATCACGCCGGTCTCTATGGCAAAAAAACTATGGGGCGAGCGAATCGCCGTCCTCGGGGGCGTCGATGTCGATTTTCTCTGCAAGGCCGACCCCGAAAGTGTGAGAAAACACACTTTGAAACTGCTGGAAGAGTGTGCGCCGGGTGGAGGCTACGCTCTGGGTACGGGTAACACGGTCGCCAATTACATACCGGTGAAAAACTACCTGGCTATGCTTGGGGCCGGTAACGAATTCAATAGCCGCTGAACTGGAAACCGCTTCGCCGTTGAATCGATTTTTACTTCCCTGAAAGTTTTCAATTTATATTTGAGTATTTTGCACTTCTAGCTATTTATCTATGTTTTTTCCGAAGCATACTAACTGAAGGTTTTTCAGAAAATACTGTCTAGCATGGCCGACAATGAGAACTATGGTGCTATTAGTAAATTCTGGAAAAGTACTGAAAACTATAAAAATTATCCGTAATATAAAAAATATTTATATAGGACTTGATTTATTTATATATTTTATGATATTATCGGACCATATAAGAAATATATCTGAGGTGATCGTATGAAAGATCTCGGGAGAAATTTCTGGCTTTACGCGATTGGTAGATTGGTATCCTTGATAGGAAGCGGTATTCAATCTCTGGCGATTCCGCTTTATATACTCGATCTTACCGGTTCGGGAACGATCATGGGAACTTTCATGGTGATAACCATGCTTCCAAGGATTCTCTTCGGCCCTGTTGCTGGCGTTCTGGGCGACCGGTTCAATCGAAAAATGATCATGGTATACATGGACTTCGCGCGAGGGGCGGCGATTCTTGCGATGGCCGTACTGGCAGGCGCCAACAGTCTGACCATAACGGTTCTTTTCATCTTCCAGCTTTTGATATCCACTTTCGATATCTCCTTCGACCCCGCCACCGCGGCGATGTTGCCCGACATCATAGATAGCGACAAACTGCTCAGGGGCAACTCGATACTTGGCGCGATAAACTCCCTATCATACATAATCGGCCCGGTGCTGGGCGGGATACTTTACGGAATGTTTGGAATAGAGGCGGTTCTCATCCTCAACGGCGCCTCGTACATCGCGTCGGCCATCAGCGAGATCTTCATAAGGTATCAACAAACCACAGAGAAGGGCAAAATATCCTTGAAGAGCGTATTCAAGGATATTGTAGAAGGTGTTGGCTACATGCGAAAGATCAACGGTCTCATCCTAGTTATGGTTTTCGCTATGCTTTCGAACTTCCTTCTATCCCCCTTCTTTTCGGTGGTCTTTCCGTTTTTCGCCAGAACGATCGTGGGGTTCACCAGTGAACAGTACGGTTTTCTTCAATCGGGCTGGGTAGTGGGAGTACTAATCGGAAACGTGATACTCGGAACGCTTCTGTCGAAGAAGAGACAGGGCAACCTCTTCGCGATGGGTCTTACGGCCGAAACCCTGATACTCTTTCTTCTGACCGTGTTCTTTTTCCCGTACTTCATCGACCTGTTCGGCTGGGCCAGCTGGCGGTACTTCGCCGCTCTTGGACTTCCCATACTCGTCACTGGCATTTTCAACGCTTTCGTCAACACGCCCTTGAACACGTTGTTCCAAAAAATCGTTCCCACCAATTACAGGTCGCGAATCTTTTCGGTAATATCCATCCTCACTCAGATAGCTACTCCTCTGGGTGCGGCGATCTACGGTTTTGCCGTTGACCGCGTGCCGGTACACTATTTGATACTTGTATCGTCCATATGCAACGCCTTGCTCACGCTGGTATTCCTCTTGAAGGGCATGACGAAGCTCTTCGATGGGAAGACCCCCGACAACAAGACGGGTCTTGTCGAGAAATCAGTAGAAGCGATAAAAGAGGGAGCCAGCCTTTAGCGCCAACTCCTTTCGCGAGAAGTTAATCAACGTTTCACACCATCAAAAGCCGGAGTATTTCAGCCTCCGGCGGTGTCTTTGTACTTCTCTCTTGAATTAGTTCTCTTCAACAGACCGATGAAGAATACGATACCGGCCGCCGCCATTCCGGCTACCCCGAAGGATCTGAAGGCCAGAGTCACCGAAAGCCTTTCGATCAGGAAACCCCCTCCGATCGAGCCGGCGATAAAGGTCAAACCGGATCTTACGACCCAGAAAACGCTCTGGGCAGAAGCCAGATGCTCCTTCGGCAACCTGAAGTGAATGTAATCGAAAAGCGAATAGTACATGAGAATATAAGTGAGTCCGTGAAGCGTCTCGGCGAGATACAGGGATACGACGCTCGTGGTGAAGGATATTAGTATCATTCTGACGCCTATCACACCCATACCGATCTCCAGAACGGCCAGATTTCCGATTCTGGATATCAGCCTGTCGGCATAAAGAAGAAAGGGTATTTCCGATACCGCGGTTATCGCAAAGATAACGCCTACGGCAGAGACATCCATACCCCTCTCTCTGGTGAGAAGAGGTATGAAGGAGTTGTGGAACGAGTTGAGAGTTATGCCCAGGAACATGCCGGCGGTCATTATCGAGTACTCAAAAAGCGTTCCGTCGGTCGTTTTTTTCTTCGACGGTCCGCGTAAAGCATCAGTCCCGTGGTCTTTCAGGCCGATTATCATCGCCGAGATAGAGACTAACAGAGAAGTTGCCACGAAAAGCCATATGAAAGAAGTGCCCAAAACCATGCTCAGGCAGAAGGAAGTGATGGCGAAACCGATCGTTCCGCACAACCTTATCCTGTCGAATCGACCGCCCGTCAGTTTGATTCTAGACATGATCAAAGAATCCCCGATAGGAACGATCCCCGAAAAGAAAAAGGAAAAAACAAACATGAACAGAAGGTTGGTCGCGAAATCTCCGGCCAGGAAGACCGGCCAGATGAGGAAGGCGGTGGCGATCGAAACGATGTAATAAATACGTCTCTCGCCTATCTTCGAACCCAGTTTGAACCAGAAGGGACTGGATGCGAGCGACACGATGGGCAATACGGTCATAAGAAAACCGATCTGGACCGAAGAGTAACCTGCCAGATCGAAGTACTGGCTCAACATGTTCTTGGTTGCCAGGCTGGCGTATATCAACGCTTCAAAGAAAATTATCCTGGGCATGATACTGTCCTTCACCGTCGATAAGGCAATTATATTACCACCAGCGGGAGTTTATATGAAGGGAAGGTTCTAACAGGCAAAGGAGTAAAATGTCATCGTAGCAGGCGGGGGACTGAGCGGTTGACGATACCGATATAGATTTCAATATCGGCAGGGAGGTGTCATCATGAAAAAACCGTTAGTTGCTTTATCGTTTTTTGGGGCTTTCCTGATACTATTCTTGAGCGGGTGCTTCTTGGTCGATCCCTCTATAAAAGTGGTCCTGTTGATCGAAAACTTCAAAAAGTACTGGGAACAGGAAGATCCAGCCGCGCTTGCGGGCCTCTATACGGATCCGGCCCACATAAATACGGCTACGAAAACCTTTGCCCAGATAGAAAACACCTACGACGGAATGTTCTCGGGAAGGGGTGTGGTGTCTTTCACGTTCATCAGCGAGAAGGACATAGATTTCAACGCAACCCTTACCGAAGCGGACGTCCAGTTCACAGCCGTTATAGATTACACAAGCGGTCCGAACGAGACAAAAACATACGTGTGGAAAGTTAAAAGAGCGGGTACGAGGTGGCTAATCTATCGTTCCAACAATTATTGAAGGGACTCCGATCGCGATGAGAACTCTGCTTACCGGGGTGAGCGTGTTGAATCTCATCTACAGAGACCCGGCCAGAATGATCGAAGATTATCTACGATACAAACGCTAGTCCCTCAACCATCTTCATTCTTTACTGAAAGACCTTACGAAAAGAAAGGAGAAGGGTATCACAAAAAGCGCATAGACCGTGACCATAGTCACCCTGTCGAAATTGTTCCAGTAAACGAGCGTGGCCACGACTATGAAGGCTAAAAAGCTCAGCCCGAAATACTTCCAGCGTTTCGAAAGTTCCGTGGCGGCCAGGATGGCTACGCCTGGAATGATCTCAATCGCGGTCGTTACACTTAAACCGTGAGAGAGAACGGCGAACCCTATAAATATCAGTCCCACCGTCCTGCCTATAATCGAGATAGACTGATTCCGCGAAAGCGAAAGGCCGGCCGAAAAAATGGCTTTTGCGGCGAAGGGGATGAGAATGAAAGATATGAAACAGTCGGTACCTATCTCGTATCCCATGCCCGTGTAGAACATCGCAAGGAGAAAAACTATAGCCAGTGCGATATTCGAAGAAAGGTTGTCTACGGCTTTTTCTCTTTCATCCAGATCTCTAATCAGGCCCGACATTCTCAAAATCGGAAAGAGGAAAAGTCCGGTCAGGAGAAAGGAAAACCATGGACTGACCGTCTGAATAAGTGTCAGTGCGACCGAGATGAGTATCACGTCGAAAATCAGGATGAACGTCTTTTGAAGCATATCAATCACCTTCTTCGATAATGAACAGGTCTTCCGCTCTGCAGCGCAACACACGCGCGATCTTGAGAGCCAGCTTGACAGAAGGATTGAACCGCCCCTTCTCAATCGCGATGATCGTCTGCCTGCTTACTCCTACAAGCTCTGCCAGAGATTCCTGAGTTATCTCGTCGTTCTTGAACCTGAATTCCCGCAGCCTGTTCTTCATATCCACCACCTGTGAATATTGTACATAATACTTTACATTATGTCAAGTATTATGTACATAAGGTCGGAATACCAAATCACGATCCGGCATGACGGGAAGGGATTGTCATCCCGCTGTGCTCTTAAACGGATCTCATCTCTTAAGTCTCTTCCTCTCTCCTCTTCTCGCGCTCCTTAACCGACGAAGAACCTGAACGCGCAGCGTCGGAGCTTCTACTATGTCGCTATTTTCTCCGCGCCGAGGAAGCCGGCGAAGTCGTCGGTACATTTCCGTATGGCCTCTTTCATATCCTCCGTGACGACAACCCCTTCTTCCCACCACCAGTTCTTGATATTCAATACCCTCTTCTTTTTATCGAAAACAGGCTCGAAACGCGCCACAAATTCCCTTCCAAAGAGAACGGGGAGAACGTAGTAACCGTACTTCCTGTCCTGCGGCCGCTTGTACACCTCCCAGGTGTATTCGAACTGGAAGAGGCTCTTTATGAACTTCCTGTCCCACAACAGGTTGTCCAGCGGCGCTATAAAAGAAGCTTCCGGAGCGCCAGTACTTTCATGGCTTCGATCGAGAAGCTCTCTATTAACGCTCGAAGTATAAACCGGGTAATCGAACCCTTCGATTTCCAGCTCGATCAATTCGCCCGAGCGCACCATTTCCTCTATCGCGGCAGTCCGTTTAGCGCTGTTAAGGCCCTTTATTCCGAGCCAGGCGTCGCCAGATCTCGACCAGAAAAGGCCGATACTGTCGATCCTTCTGCTTATATGCCAGCGGTGATAAGCCTCCTCGGTCGTGTTGGGATCTAGCCTGTCGAAAATATCATGCGGTATGTGTCTTCCTGCCAGATCGTAGTACTTCCTGGTTCCGGCCCTGTGATGTACCACGAGCTCTCCCCACCAGTACATACTCTCGAGTGCGGCCCGGGAGGCTTTGGCGGGCGCCCAGTACCAGCCCACCTTTTTATCGAAATCGAAGTCCTGGGAGGAGAGCGGACCCCTGACCTCTATATCCTTCCTTATCTGTTCGAGTATCTCGTCTATGTGTTCGCTTCTCCTGATATGGTCTTTCGCATCTTCCCTGAATCTCTGAAAATAAGGCCAGTCTTCTATCGGGTAGATGGACATATTCTTGTCCCAGCCGTCGAGCAGCTTTCTATCCTCGTATAGCAACCTGTAAAGCATATCGGGCCTGTAATTCTTCACTCTCGACTGGAGGACGAGGTCGGTA
>NZ_DAOSEH010000020.1:0-30335 GCF_035363035.1 Mesotoga sp.
TGATCGATCCCGATGTCGTTCCAGATATCATGGAGCTTCTCACAAGTCAGGACTTCTATTTGAGAAAGCACCAGCTGATTTTCGCGACGATGGAAAGGCTCTTCGACGAGGGGAACCCCGTCGATATCGTCTCCGTCACCGAGAGGTTGAGAACATCCGGATCGCTCGAAGAGATAGGTGGAGAAGTTGAACTCGCCAAACTGGCCGACCTCGTGCCGACCTCGGCCAACTTCTCCTATTACGCGAAGACGGTCAAAGAAAAATCGCTTTTGAGATCACTTATAACCGCGGCCAGTTCTATCGTGGAAAGCGCTTACGAAAACAATGATACCGACGAGATTCTCGATAACGCCGAGAAAGCTATATTCCAGATCACGGAGTCACAGGTTTCCAAGACTTATCAACCTATAGGCAAGATAATGCACGAAGTCTTTCAAAACCTCGAGAAACTCAAAGAAAACGCGCTCAGTGGAAGGATAACCGGAGTCGCCACCGGTTACAGAAAACTGGACGAGACGACTACCGGTTTCAGACCTTCCGATCTTGTGATAGTTGCGGCGCGTCCTTCTATGGGAAAGACCGCCTTTGCCTTGAGCATCGCCTGCAAAATGGCGCTGGAGTTCAGGATCCCGGTGGGCATCTTCTGTCTCGAGATGTCGAAAGAACAGCTCGCTCAAAGACTTCTATGCAACGTCAGCAATTTCGAGCTCTCTAAGCTGCGTGCCGGCGATATCAACAACGAAGAATGGAAGAGGCTCACAACGGGAGCCAGCGTCCTGCAAACGGCGCCGATAATCATAGACGACGAACCCTCTCTAGATCCGCGCACACTCAGGGCCAAGGCCAGGCGTATAAAGATGGAGCACAGTATACAGGTACTCTTCGTTGATTATCTGCAACTGATGCACACGAAAGGCAAAACCGACAACAGACAACAGGAAATCTCGGAGATCTCGCGTTCGATGAAGCTCCTGGCCAGAGAGTTAAAAATAACTGTCGTTGCCCTCTCACAGCTATCGAGGGCCGTTGAGCAGCGAGAAGACAAGACACCGCGGCTCAGTGACCTGAGGGAATCCGGCGCTATCGAGCAGGATGCCGATACCGTGATGTTCCTGTACAGGGAAGAGTATTACAAAGACAAAAGCGAAGTGAGCGACATGCCGCAGGTGACGAAGATAATCATCGGCAAACAGCGGAACGGGCCGGTGGGGACGCTCGAAATGATTTTCAACCCGAAGACGGTGGCTTTCTTCGAAAAGGCCTTCGAGGTTGAACGATGATTGTAGCCAGGGGATTGACCAGGAGGTTCGGCAACCTTATCGCCGTCAACGACCTGAACCTCTGCGTCGAGAGCGGCGAGATTTACGGCTTTCTCGGACCGAACGGAGCGGGTAAAACTACCACGATTAAGATGCTCACCGGAGTCATGGAACCGAACTCCGGCGAGATAGAGATCGCCGGTTTGAGGATGAGAGAATCGGGAATGGAGATAAAGAGATTGATCGCCGTGGTTCCCGACGAGCCGAAGATGTACGACAACCTGAAAGGAATAGAATTCGCGATGTTCATCATCGATATATTCAGGCTTCCCAAGAGAGAGACCCTGAAGCGCCTTTACGAGATCGCCGAGATCTTCGGTATAGACTACCTGGGCAAGTACATAAGCGACTATTCTCACGGAATGAAACAGAAACTGATGGTTTCTATCGCGCTGATGAGGAACCCATCGGTCATATTCCTCGACGAGCCCACAGTGGGACTGGACGCCGCGAGCGCACGGAAACTCAAACTGACGTTGAGGGCGATGGCCGGCGGGGGTGCCGCCATCTTCTTCACGACTCATGTGCTCGAAGTGGCCGAGAAAATGTGCGACCGCATCGGAATCATCGACAACGGCAGACTGATAGCAGAGGGTACATTGAACGAGCTAAGGAGTCGATCGGGAAAGATGGAGTACTCTCTAGAAGAGCTGTTCCTTGACATGACCGGAAACGGTGAGACCGCTTACGGCAATGGGTCTGGAGAGTGAGGGTTTTGAAATTGAAATATTCGACTCTGGCCATTGCCACAGCTGAGACGGTTATTGCGATTCTGGCGGTTATGTCTTTCTTTCTGGCGAGCTCATCCTATGCTGGAACGGTCCTTTTCTTTTCGTTGATCATCGGTCCGCTGCAACTCAGATCGATCGTACCGGTTGACAACCCGGGCAACTTTAGAAGGATGCTTTCAGATATAATCAAAAGACCCTGTACGTTGCTACTGATTGTACTTACGGCCGTCACTCACGGAGAGACCTGGTATTTCGCGATCCTGGCGGCCCTGTGTATGTTATCGCTGGTTTTTTCATTCGCATTCGTATCTTTCGTTCTTTTCAAAAGAAATCTGGCCGTCCTTGAGTCGTCGATCGCGGCCCTCCTTGGAACGGGCCTCATCGCTCTGGGTATTATCGACAGCGACTTCTTTGGAGGATTCTTTTGGGGAAAGTATCTTCCCTCCGGCTGGATAGACTCGGTGGCCGCCGGCGATCTCATGGCGGCGGCGCTGGTCCTGGTTTTATCTGCATGGCTGATCAGGATGAGATACAGATCTCAAATCTCTCGATAATTAGACGTAAAACAAAGTGTTAACTCTCTCACCACTTCCAGGTAGTATCATATAAGAGGAAAATTTAGAAGGGAGTTGAAAAACATGCAGATATCTCTTGATCAATTTCTCAGTGCGATAATGGCGAGGGTGGACAACCTCGAAGCTACGATAGACGATCTGAGATTGAGAACCAACATCGCGATGCGGCTGGTGAAGATTATGGCACCGGATTTTACCAGGGACGACGTAAAAAAAGCCGTCGAAGATGAACTCGAAATCACAATGAACGCCGGGCTCATGGAGGAGAACGAGCGTGGCGAAGAGATCACGGATAGATTGACCGATAACATCTACGACTGGCTTCAGGGCGATGTCTCAGAACTCAAGGAAAGGATGGACGAGTACCGCAAGAAAATGCAGGAAGCAATGGAAGCCGAGAAGAGCAAGGTCATTGATGTGGCGCCGGCCGGCTTCGTCAATCAACTCGGCCAGGAAAGAGGTTCTAAAAAAGGGAAGATACTCTTCTGATAAAAAAATGAGGCGCGTAAAGCGCCTCATTTTTTTATGTACTCTTGCAACAACTTCAATGTGTTATCAACGGCTTTACAGTGAGTCCTCTCGTAGCCGTGCGATGCCTCAACCCCCGGCCCCAGCAGTCCGAACATGACATCGTATCCGGCACGTAGCGACGCTTCAACATCCGATCCATAGAAGGGATAGATATCCACCCTGTAATCGGCACCGGCCCTTCTGGCGGCATCGATGAGTTTTTTCACTGTCTGGCCATCGTAGGGACCGCCGGAATCTTTGGCACAGATGGAAACCACATACTCGTCGGTCTTGAGCGTGTCGCCCACGGCGCCCATATCGACAGATATTATCTCCTCCGAGTCTTCCGGCATCGCAGCCGAAGCACCGTGTCCGACCTCCTCGTAGTTAGAGAAAAAGAGGTAGACCTTCCGGCCGCATTCCAGCTCTCCGATGGAGACCTTTCTGGCCAGGCCCAATAAAATGGCCGCGCTTGCCTTGTCATCGAGATGTCTGGTCTTTATGAAACCACTGTCGGTAACCACGGCTCTGGGATGGAAAGAGATGAAATCCCCGGCCTCTATTCCCAGCTTTTCGAGATCGGACTGACAGGAGACCTCTTCATCGACCCTTATTTCCATGTTTGACATTTTTCGCTCCAGGGTTCTGGCGTTTTCGAAAACATGTACCGACGGCGCCAGACTCTGTATGGTTCCGGTGTACGTCTTTCCCGATTTCGTGTGGATCGTGCAGTTTTCGTTCTCTATGCTGTTCATGGTGAAACCACCTACGTTGGTTATCTCCAGTCTGCCGTTAGATTTCAGAGACTTCACCATCGCACCCAGCGTATCGACGTGAGCCACTAGAACGAGCGGATTTCCCGAACCGCCCAGCTCGACCACCAGCGCTCCCTTTCTGGTGATACGCGGCTCGAAACCCATCTCCCGCAACTGGGTTGCCACAAACTCGATAATTTTCTCCGTGAATCCCGAAGGGCTGGGGATATTCACCAGCTCCAGGATCTTCCTGATCGTGTAATCTTCAAGATACTTCAAACCGCCTACCCCCTGTTCTTTTTATCTGAGCATCCCTTTGATTATCAAATCGGTCGCTTCTTCTTCGCTGAGACCTTTAGACATGAGCGTTTCCATCTGCTTCACGTTGACCCTGCCGATGGAGGCCTCGTGTGTCAATTCGGCCTTTTCGTTCTTCACATACAGTTCCGGCACCGTACCGACCTCGACGGCGTCTCCCTTGATTATCTCGTTGCATTCTATATGTCCTCTCGAGAAAGGTGCATTTCCGTAGGCCTTGTTGATGATCTTAGCCTTGCTCTGATCTGTGGCGAAGACCGTCGTCTTGGCTATTCCTGAAGAGCCCTCGCCGTTGAGGTTGATCTCCTCATCGATCTCCAGATAGTCGTCCTCCCTTTCATAGACCTTGGATTCGAGGTGCGCGGAAGCGTTTTTCTCGAGATCCACGTACATTTTAACGTAGAGCTTGCCCACGCGAGTCTTTGTGAGGTAGAAGAGGTTCTGAAAACGTCCGCCTTCTTCGACTCTAGTCCTGTAAGTGGCCATTACCGTTACGCCGCCGTCTTTGCTGTGCATGTGCGTATCTTCGTACAGCATCTCGGCACCTTTACCCACGTTCGTATCCGCAACCATCGAATGCGTGAAGTTCTTTCCACTCGGGAAAACGCAATGAGAGATGAACTTCACCTTCGAACCGTCGCCGATCCTGTTGTGAATGAGAACGGTCTGAACACCCTCGGGCTTTAAGTATCCCGTACAAAGGTGGATGGGGTTATCAACAACGATCCCGTCGTCTATATCCAACCAGACTTCGACACCGTTATCCAGTTCTTTTGCCCTGAGATGGACTCCTTCGACGGTGTTTCTTCCGATAATCTTGTTGCCGCTCACGATTATCGATACTATATCTTTTCTGAGAAAGTCCGATACATTACCACCGGACCTTTCGTATTCCTGAGCTATCGCTTTGAATTCACGTTCGTAACTGGACTCGATCATGTCGAAACGTCTCCTCTGACGGGCTCGTTTATGTGCTGGCATTTGTCGCAGAGCTTTCTGTAAAACTGGACTATCTCTTCTGGTTCTCCCGATGCGAGCATTCTTCCACCGCAGAGAAGGTAAGCCTCATCGGCCATTCGCGCTATCTCTTCGCGGTGGGTGATTATTATGACGGTCGTTCCTTTGTCTTTCAGTTTCTCGAGAACGTTTTCGATCATCTCCATCGACATGATATCTATACCGGAATCCGGTTCGTCCAGTATAACCACATGAGGGTTGACGATCATTATGGAGGCCAGTTCGACACGTTTTCTCTCGCCTCCGCTCAAGGTATCGTCAACGAAACGATCCAGGTAATCGCCGTTCAGCCCCACCACCGCCAGTATTTCCAGCAGCTCTTCGGAAGATAACTTCATCTTTCCACCGAGGGTGAGGTATTCTTTAACGGTCAATCCGGTAAATCTGGCCGGCTCCTGCCAGCCCAGCGTAATGCCTTTTTTTGCTCTTTCGGGCACCGACAGGCCGTTTATTCGATCTCCATCAAGTACTATACTGCCGTCGTAATCGCGGTGGGATTCCAGTCCCATCAAAACGTACGAAAGCGTCGATTTACCCACGCCGTTGTTACCCAGAACGGCGTAAACCTTTCCCTTTTCGAACTGCGCGGACAGACAATTGAGAATCGCCCTTCCATCGCGAACCAGCTTTATATCCTTTACTTCAAGCATCTCATACCTCCAGGCATCGCTATTACTATCATAAGTCCGATCAATAACGTCAGCAATGCCAGATACGTTGCTTATGTTACATCCCGGTGACTTTTCACTATTCCAGAAAATATTTGTACAATTTTATGAAGCCGTCTGCTCTTCTAAGAAAGACGTTAAGCTTTTCCCTTTCCACGTTCGGGATATCCTGGTTCTCCAGCTCCGGTTTCAAAAAGGCGATTCTCTCTTCGCACCAGGCCGCCGCCTCTCCGTACAGAGCCTCTACCCATCCAATTTTTAGATCTTCTTTAAAAGACCGGAGAACCTTCAGAACCCCGTCGGGCACAACGTTCTGGCTCTTCATGTAACTCCAGGCGAAGAGCTCGCTCTCCGCGATCTCCAGGACTTTCGCAAGTTCGCCCTCGCCGTAAACCATGAGGAGGTTTCTCGAGTACTCTTCGTAGATGTTCGGATCGTCTTTGAGCCAGCTTCCAGGGCTGTTGGCTATGGCCTCTTCGTAAAGGGCGACCATCTCACGCCTGTGAGAAGACGGTAGATCATCAAGATCTGCGATTATTCCGTTCAAAGTGGCGGGATCTTTCAGGATCGGAACGATCTCCTTCAATTCGGCAGACACTTCAGATGAGTCGATCATTACCCTGAAGAGGAGACTGGCGGTGTTTCTCACCACCTGCAGATCGGGAGCCGTGCTAAGCGACCTCAAGAGCGCGTCGATCGCATCGAGAGAAAGCTGAAAATCGATCAAAAGATCTGAATCGAGTCCGTCAAGAAGCGACTGAAGGTCGGTCGAGCTTACGGTATGAAATACCGCGTCCGGAAGGTTCCTCAAGAACGCGTGATCGAGCGAAATTTCATTCAGAAGACCGCCGGTCTGACCGGAGTCGTTAAGCCACGCCGAGAAGGCATCCTCTCTTGAGAAGATCTCCCTGTAGACTGCCTCAAGATTACCCTGACTCATGGAAAGCTTGAGCCTGAAATCCTCTTTCCTCTGTGCAGTCAGGTAGAGATAGCCGAAATACACATCGGCCATGTATTGCCCTGGTGAGAGCTCTCTCGATAGAGCCAGGTTCCTGAGAGCCCTGTAGAAGTTTTCGTTCCCGTCCTGCCTGGCGTTCATCAAAGCGCTAGAAGCTGCCCTCAACCTTGAATCCAGCTGAGACTGAGCCGATTTGTAAGCCAGTTCTTGTTCCTGAACGGCCATATCGTGAAGGAGCCTTTCCGGAGCAACGGGATACCTTTCACGCAGCCGGTTCTCTCTGGAGGTGACGTAGGTATCTGTTGCGAGCGCCGTGTAGGTACCCGTGAAATTCTGCAACAGTTCCTTTTCCACCTTTATGCTGCTAATTGATTCCAGAAGCCCTGGGATCTGCGGATTGATATTTTCGAGGTTTTTGTAGGCTATATAACCCCTGGTGAAAAGTCCTTCCGAGATGAAATTCCTGCTCATCAGGACCGAAGTCCCCAGCGAGAAAACGACCGCGATCAACGATACTGCCCCACCGAACTTTACGGTTAGTCTCCTGCCACCGTAGTATTCCCTTCTCATGGCAAAGCCGAAGAGAAAAACCCCTAAAAGGGCATTAGGCATCAGATGGGCTGGAAATGAAAGGATCGAATCTATGAAAAGTATGAGCAGACCGGCGATCAGAAAGAGGTACTCGAGAGCGTTTTTGGGAGAATCTGTCCTGGAGACCACCTTCCAGGAGTGTATCGCCATCGAAAAGATGAAAAGAAATACCAGCGACAGACCGACCACACCCGTCTCGCCAAGCATCTGTGTGTACTCGTTGTGCGCCCTTATGCTGTTCAGACCGGCCGCGTACATGTACTGGGGTTTCGTGGCGAGAACCACACCCATATTTTCCGTCGAGAAGTACTTGTAGGAGCCGAAACCGGTCCCGAGGACCTTCGATCCCTTCCATTGCTCAAGCGCCGCTTCCCACTGGAGAAGACGCGAATCAACGGAAATGCTGTCCTCGAAAGTGTACGTCAATCTTTCCGAGAAGCTGAAGCTTCCCTGTGTGAGGAAATTGTCTCCTGAATAGGTCCAGACGACAGCAACTGTCACCAGCAACAGCAAAAGAAGGAAGAGGCGGCTGAACGCGGTGAAAACTCCCTTCGGCCGGAACCTTATCAAGAGTACCGTTGAGAATAGAACAACGAAAATCAAAGAACCAATAACCGAATAATATACCGATCTCGTCTGACCTATTAGAATAACCACAAGGAGGACCGAGAAGACAACCAGATAAAACACTCTGCGAAGAGTTTCACGCTTCCAAACGGGCTTCTTCGTAACGACCAAGAATGCCACCGGCAGGAGTAACATCCCCATCAGATCCGTCGTGAAGTTTACGTTGCCTATCACCGAGGCCAGATTGCCACGCGACAGGGGAGCGCTTTCCGTACCCCAGAGCAAACTCGTTCCCGAGTAGAAAGCGAACAAAGCGTCCAGGGCGATCACGAGACCGGCAACGATGAAAATCTGCAAAAAGATCAGCAGCTTGTCTCCGGAATCCTTAGAGATCAGAACCGAAAAGACCACGAAGAGCAGGAAGTTCATGGCGTAACCCAGTGAAACGGGAAAGACCTCGGGAAGGCTCTCAAGAAGTAACAGGGTGGTTAAACAGGAGTAAGCGGCCAACATCAGCGCGATGATCTGCGGAAAAGCCATAGAGAGCTCCCATGGCGAGCGAACGGCCTTCATACCTAGAAATATGATCAAAATAGAGATCATGACCGAGGCGAAATAGAACTTGGGAAGACCCATGTCCCAGGTGAAACCCTTTATGGCAAAAAGGGAAGAACCGAAGATGAAAACTACATAGAAAAGCAGCGACCTTTTCCGCATAAAGGCTCCTTTCAATGTACCCTTCGCACCAGTATTCTTTTTTACGTCTCTCCTATCCGATCACCGAGATCACAAC
Source organism: Mesotoga sp. (assembly GCF_035363035.1). NCBI lineage: Bacteria > Thermotogati > Thermotogota > Thermotogae > Kosmotogales > Kosmotogaceae > Mesotoga > Mesotoga sp. The sequence continues at coordinate 8,803 of NZ_DAOSEH010000020.1, forward strand.
GTTTCTCTTCCTTGGACCGTCGAACTCGCAAAAATATACGGCCTGCCAGACTCCGAGATTCAGCTCACTATCGCTGAATGGAATATTTACCGAAGAACCTACAAGGGTGGCTTTGATATGGGCGTCAGAATTTCCTTCGAAATGCCTGAACTCTTCACTGACCGGCACCAAACGACCCAGCCAGTTTATCATATCCTCTACAACGTTCGGGTCGGAGTTTTCATTTACCGTTGCGCCGGCAGTCGTGTGGGGTACGAACACGTTGACCACACCGTGGGAGACACGTGATTCTCTGAGAGACTGGTGAACCAGATCGGTGATGTCTATGAATTCAACACGCTTACCGCTTTTTATCGTATATACCATGGCTCAGTGGAAGACAACGTTGGTGATTATCACAACATAACCGTTGTGCTCTTCGAGCTGGACCTTGACGTTCTCTTCATTTACCTTGTATTTGTCGGCGACGTAAGCCTTTATCTGGTAGATCATATCCTTGCCGCTGGATTGGAGAAGCTCTTGAGGAATCACTTCTCGAACCGGCACGGAGTATCTTCTACCGCCGGTGATCGATTCCAGTCTATCCTTCGCTTCTTTTCTGCTTCCTTCAGTCTTCTTCTTTTTTCTGAAAAGTCCAAAGAACATACGCTTCAACTCCCTCTCAGTTTCTTCTGAAAAGTCGCTTGAGGAATTCCAAGAATCCCCAGGATCCCTGTTCTAGGATGTCGTTTTCGACCGGAATCGCTTCCCCTTTTATTCTCTGGGCGATGTTGTTGAAAACCCTTCCGATCCCCTCACCGTTTCCGTTGAGGACAACCGGCACGCCCTTGTTTGTCGCCACGATCACTTCGTCGCTGTCGGGGATGATGCCGATGAGGTCTATGGCGAGGTTTCCCTGTATATCTTCCCTGGTGAGCATGTCTCCGCGCTTAACCATCTGTATCTTGAAACGGTTTATGAGAAGGCGTATATTGCTCTCGAGCATACCGGAGTTTTCCAGGAGCCCTATGACTCTGTCTGCGTCGGTAATAGCTGGAAGCTCCGGGGTGGTAACCACCAAAGCCCTTTCGGCAGCAGCGATAGCGTTTCTGAAGCCTCTTTCGATTCCGGCGGGGGAATCGACGATGATATAGTCGAACTTCGGATAAATCTCCGCCACGATTTTCTTCATGTCCTCGGGAGAGAGCATCTCCTTGGTCGCTATCTGCGATGCCGCCAGAAGGTACAGCCCCTTTATCTGTTTGTGCCTCACCAGAGCCTCAGAAGCCGTTACTTTTCCGTTCGCAACGTCCAGTATCGTATGCACAACTCTGTTCTCCAGACCCAGGGCGATATCAAGGTTCTTCAGACCTATGTCTGCGTCTATTAAACAGACCTTGGCGCCCTTGTTGGCGAGAGCACAACCGATATTGGCCGTTACTGTCGTCTTTCCGACTCCCCCTTTTCCGGAAGTCACAACGAATACCTTGGCCATTTCCATCAACCTCCAGCCGTTAGACTTTTATGAATTATAACATTGTACATTAACAAGAGCTCGCAACAGAAAGGAAAATCAAAACTCGTTGATACCAAACACCCTGTATATAAGGAATTTGAGGTACTTCGTCTCGTATATGGAACTGACCTCCGGGTGGTCGGGAGGTTGACCTCCCCTGAAAGAGACGATCCCCAGTTTCTTGCTGTCCTGAAAGGCTTCGTTTATCGATCTCTGCCACTCCTCCTCAGAAAGTATCTGTGTACAGGACGAAGTGGCAAGAAGACGACCGCTCTTGAGGCTCTTGATTGCCCTGAGGTTTAATTCTTTATACCCCCTCAGGGCATTCGCCTTAGATGAGGAAGATTTAGCCATTGCGGGAGGATCGATAACGATTATATCGGCCGACGACTGATCGCTTTCACGTAAATAATCGAAGGCGTTGGCGGTGATGAAAGTGCACCTGTCTTTCCATCCGTTGAGTGAAGCACTTTCCCTGGCCACATCCAGGGCTCTCTGGGATATATCGACTAACGTTGCCTCTCTGGCGCCTCCGGCGAGACAGTGAAGCGCAAAATTTCCCGTGTACGAGAAGAGATCGATCACCCTTCCACCATCACTCATGGGCGAGAGCCTTAGGGCATTTTCACGTTGATCGAGGAAAAAACCGGTCTTCTGGCCCTTCGTGTCTGCAAGAAATCTGATGCCGTTCAACACGAAAGGGATCAACTCAGGCCCTTTGCCGTGTATCCATTTCTCTCTTCTCTCCAAACCCTCTTTGCTCAGCGCCAGACCCTCGCTCTTTTCATAGATCCCCGGAGGGTTGAAGAGTTTCACGAGCGATTCGACTATTTCGTCCCTGAAAGTGTTTATTCCAAGGGTGTTGAACTGAACGACCATATAGTCGGAAAACCTGTCAACAATCAAACCCGGTACTCCGTCTGCCTCTCCGAATATGACCCGTACCGCGTTGCTGTTACGTAGAAGGCCTTCTCTGGCGCGAAAGACCCTGGAAAACCTTTCTTTGAAGAATTCTCTGTCTATTGGCACATTCTTCCGAGTCAGGAGCCTTATGCGTATGATCGAGTTCGAATTGTAGTATCCGCGTCCCACGAACTGGCCGGAAAAAGTGAAAACATCGACCAGGCTTCCATCGAGCGGTGATTCGCACCTTTCGATTTCATTATCGTAGATCCAGGGGTGCCCTGCCGAGATGCGCCTTTTGATGTTCCTCTTCAGTACGGCGGAATTCAACGTTTCCCCAGCCCCCTGTAGAGTTCTACGTAAAAGTCTCTATCGAGATCTCCAGGAGTTTTCTTATTGTGAGAGGCCTTCGACGACAGTTCCGACCATCTCTGTACCTCCTCCTCGGTGAGAATAGGCGCCATTTCCTGGACCCTGAAGCTATCGAGGAAGTCTTCGAGCTCCCCGAGATCCTTGAATGGCTCGATGGCTCTGGCTATCCTTTCGGGATCGGCCTGCGCTATTCTTTCGAAGACCTTTATCATAGTCACGGCGTTTGCGATTCCATGCTTGACGCCTTTGAACGAAGAGAGCGGATAGCCGGCCGCATGAACGGCCGTGGTGCCTGTATGGGCTATCACCATGCCGGCGAGCATGGCGGCGTACTGCATTTTCTCTCTAAGGGCGAAATCTCTTTCTCTGTCGATAAGCCGGGGAAGAACACGATAGATTATTCCGGTGGATTCTACGGAGAGCATTTTCACCAGAGGGTTGTATCCGTTGTTCACTATCTCTCCCTCGAGTGAATGGGATAACGCATCCAGAGCTGTGGCCAGAGTCACCTCTCGGGACATGGTGAGGGTGTATCCTGCATCCAGAAAGGAAACGATCGGAAAAGCCGAGGGCATTCCGAACCCTTTCTTTATACCGTTACCGTCGGTCAGGATCGAATAGGGCGTCACCTCGCTTCCGGTTCCCGAGGTTGTGGGAATCGCTATTATCGGAAAGGCCACCAGCGAATCGCCTCGATAAAGGTCGTCGCAGGTTATTTCTCTGTTTTTGTTGAGAGCCGAGATAGCCTTGGCCGCATCGAGCGGACTGCCTCCACCGATGGCGACAACGAAATCACAGTCGTTCTCCTCCATGATCCTTCCACCCTTCTCAACCGTCGCAAAGGATGGGTTCTCCTCGACCTCGTCGAAGAGCGCATAAGGCACATCGAGGTTCTTGAGAATCTCGATTGCATCGTCAAGGGCACCGCTGAGCCGGGCCGATGATCTACCGGTAACTACGAGGGCTTTCGTTCCATTCTCTTTGAAGACCGTCTGGTTGATTTTTAGGACACCGCTTCCCGAGAAGACTCTCGTCGGTAGAAAGTATCTCCACATCTCATCACCCTCTATCTAAAATTTTCCTCATAATTCCTTTGCTTGTCTCAACAGTTTCGTTCAGGCGGGAGAGATATTCTCCCTTAAGGTCTACCGAATACTTCAAAGAGTTGTTGATAGCTATCGTCAAATCCTCGCAACCATCTTCAAAGTTGAGATCGCATCGACCGTCCAGCGATTTAACGAAACTGTCGAGTTTGCTATTTTTACGCCACACGAAAGGTATTCCCATGGAGATGGCCAGTATCGCTCCGTGAAGTCTCTCGGTAATTATCAGCTGCGCGCTGTTGAAAACCTCTATGACGCCTTCCATATCTGTTGAAGTCTTGTAGATCTTGAAGCCATTCGCACTCGCTTTCTCTTCAAGCTCTCTTCTCTTTTCTTCGTCGTGATGGTTGTGAAAACCGATCGCGCAGACGGCCGTTATGTTGTTCAGTTTCAAGGCTTTCAGAACATCATCGACCTTTGTCCCGTTTTTCAGAACGATCACCGCTAAGCCCGTTTCACTTTGCCTTCTTTTGGGGAGTATTCCCTTCTTGAAAAGGTAGTACGGTCCATAATCGGTACCGGGGTGAACGTTCTTCGACAACGAAGAGAAGTGCTGGAAACTGCAATCGTCCCTTGTTACTCCCGAGGTGAGGGGATTTGAGAGGAGTCTGTCCAGAGCCTTTTTGTTGGAACCGTGCTCAATAGGTCCGAAGCCCTGGGAAAGAAAAATGAGCGGTTTTCCCTTTCTCAAAGTGTACCTGGCCAATCCGTAGTAGTAGATGAAGCTTCTCCAGCTCGTGCAATCCTGCAAAAGATTTCCCCCACCGAAGACGGTCATCACCGAGCTACTGATGGCCAAGGCGAGATCACGCGGATTGAATCTTTTTATTATCCGCACGTCCAATTTCTCTGGAAACCTTCCATAGATCTTTTCTACTGGAGGGGCGGCTGGCAAAAAAACGGGACCTTTGAATTCTATCTCTTCCAGCAGAGCAAGAGAAGAGAGTAACAAAAGATCGTCACCAAGGTTGTCATAACCGTAGTAACCCACCAGAGTTAACCCGCCAAACGGAAATTGTCTCACAACATAACCTCCGGGAACATTAGACAATAGTATTTTATCACAAGTGAATTTCAGATACCCCTATACAAAAGATTTCAAACGGGTTGTACAATTAGTCGGGGGGATGGACTTTTGAAGAGTAACACAGAGTTTCCACTGATCTATTATCTCTTTGCTATTATTCTAGGCGGGCTGTCGATACTCCTAGCCTTTTCGTCTCCTGCCGGTACTATTGCGCTCCTGTCGCTTTCGACCGCAGCCTTTCTGATCTCGCAGAGATCGGTCAACAGGTTTCTGTGGCTGGCCTTTTTCCTGGCCGGTCTCTCTTTACAGATGATGGTGCCTCGAAAGATCGAACCGGGCGGTATCGAGTACACCGGATACGTTACGCGTGGAGGGACGGGATTCGTCGAGGCATCGGAAGGAAAGATATTGATCAACGGGAACTGGCGCTCTCTTAGAGACACGGTCCAGATAAGGCTTTCAAAAAGCAATGAGGAGCTCTACACCGGACAGATAATCTGGGCCGCCGGAAATATGGAGGTCAGAAGCATCTTCCCGCTTTACGTTATAGATTCAGTTGCCGACGGCCATTTCGAGAGGTTCAGACTACTCTCTTTGCCGGGAAGGTATTCCAGAGACAAACTGAAGAAGTACGGGTTGCTGGATACAATGGCCGGCTCCGTCTTTCTAGGTGACAGGAGATCTATGGAAAGCGGTACAAGGAACGAGGTTTCCAATCTGGGGGTTGCCCACCTGTTCGCCGTTTCGGGCCTCCATATCGGCATGATGTACCTGTTCGCGAACTATGCCTTATCCAGATTTCTTCTCGGAAGAAGGACGAAATTGATGCTTTCCGTATCGCTCATCTTTCTCTACACAATGGCGACCGGTCCCTCGATCTCGGCGATGAGGAGCTTCCTAATGCTCGCCATCTATTCGTTCTTCAGATTCATCGACTATCGGCAACACCCACTGAACGTTCTCGGACTCACCGGTATACTTATGATGTTATCTCAGCCGTCGATAATCGTATCGATCTCTTTCCAGCTCAGTTTCTTCGCGACCGCGATGCTGCTCATCTTTTTGCCAGTATTCACAGAGCACAACTTCATGTTTCAGGCCTTCATGACGGGCGTTATCGCACAGATCGCCGTCATACCTCTGTCCCTCAACGTTTTCGGAACCATCTCGGTAGCCAGTATCCCGCTCACCATACTCATGGTACCGCTGTTCATCATACCTTCCTATATAGGCGTCATCTCGCTAATGATATTCGATGCGCTGAACTTCGGCCCTATCTGCGACTTTCTGGCCGGAGCACTCAAGCAGCTTTCCAGAATCTTCGAAATCTCTACCGAAACGATCTCTGGATTGATACCCGTGATGAGACTGGAAGGTGTGGGCGCTTATTTGGTTTCGCTGTCTCTGTTGTTCTGTGTTTTCTTTTCGCTCTGGCATTTCGGGCACAAGCCGTAGAATTTCAACTGATGATCTTCGATCGTGTACCCCGTTTTCTCCCTGACCAGTTCTTCCAGATCATCGAGATTATCCAGAGGAAATTCGACGACGCTACCGCATCTGTTGCAGACAACGTGATGGTGGTGATGCTCGCCCTTCTTCACCAGTTCATACCTTATTATTCCGTCCCTGAAGACGATCCTGCGCAACAGCCCGAGTCCGGCGAGGAGCTCGACCGTTCTGTAGACGGTCGCTTTGCTTATTCTGCAATTTTTCTCCATCACTTTCCGGTAAGCTTCGTCGGCGCTCAGATGATCTGTTTCCGCCTCGATAAAAGACTTCAGAACTATATCTCTCTGGGCCGTCATCCTCTGGTTTCTCTTTTTCAGCTCCGTTCTGAGCTGATCGCATTTCATGATAAACCTCCATTCATGAGATAAAACTACATGATTGGTTTTATATCGATCTTCCAGCCCGTGAGCTTTGCGGCCAGTCTGGCGTTCTGCCCGCCCTTTCCTATTGCCAGCGAAAGCTGTGTTGGAGAGACATAAACCACCGCTTCACGGTTCTGGGAACTCACGACTCTAACCTCCAGAGCGGTCGCAGGAGCGATGGAGTTTCCTACCAGCTCGGCTGGATCGTTGCTCCAGCGAAGTATATCGACTTTTTCCGGCTTTATCTCGCGCAAAACTTCGGCGATTCTAGTTCCGCTCTCACCTATACAGGCTCCGACGGGATCTACCTTTGCGTTCTGGCTGTAGACTGCTACCTTCGATCTTATCCCTTCCTCCCTGGCTATCGATTTGACGGTCACATCCCCACTGGCTATCTCGGGGACCTGCAGTTTGAGAAGCTCCACGACGAATTCCGGCATCTTTCTCGTAACCATGATCCTCGGTCCTTTCGAGGATTTCGATACATCGACGACGTAAACTTTCATCAGGCTGTTCAGTCTGGGCTGCTCACCGGGTATCAACTCTTTGGTCGGAATGCGGGTCTCTATCTTTCCAATTCTCAAATCTACCCATTCAGGGGTTATTCTGAGAACCTCCGAAGTGCTGACGGTACCCTTTATGTCAACATATTTGTCGAAGAGATTTTCCTTTTCCTTTTCCCTGATCTTTTGAATCAATACCTGTCTGGCCGTCTGGGCGGCTATTCTTTTGAACTTCTTGATGTTCAGTTTTCTTTCGATGGTCGCCCCGATCTCTGCACCGGAGCTTATCTTCAAAGCCTCCTCGAGTGTTGTCTCGGTAGCCTGGTTCTCGATCTCTTCCACGATCGTCAGCACCTCGTAAACTTCGATATCGCCGGTTAGCCGGTCTATGTGCACTTCGACATCACTCTCGGAAGCGAAATTCTTCTTGTAGGCACTCTGCAGGGCCTTTTCAAGTATGTTTATTACCTCATCTTTTTCGATTCCCTTATCCTGCTCAAGCTGATCCAAAGCTTCTAAGAGATTGAGATTCACGGTAACACCTCGCTGTTATGTATCATAATTTTAAGTTTGCTCTTTTGACATTTTCGAAAGATATGACCACTTCCATTTGATTATCCGCACTTTCGACGACGATCTTCTTTCCTTCGCAAGATAAGATCTTTCCCGAAAGTGTGGAATTTCCGTTTAACGGTTCATTGAAAACGATTTTGACTTTCTCACCGGTGAATCTTTTGAATTCATCCATGTTTCTAAGTGCCCTCTCGACACCGGGCGACTCAACGACGAGATCGTAAGGAAAAGGCACTATATCGGCCGTATCCAGAGCCTTTCCAAAACTGTTGGAAAAGGCTTCACAATCCTTTATCGATACGTATCCCTCCAGTTTGTCTATAGTGACTTTGAGGAGTCTCTTCCTTCCTCTTCTGGAAAAACTGAAGTCGTACACAGAGAATCCAAGACTCTTCGCTACCTCCTCGGCAAGTTCTCTAAGCTCTTCCTTCAGGTCTTCCATAATCAACACCACCATAATAAAAAATAGAGGGCGACAAAAGCCCTCTCCCTTTGGGAGTATTACAATACGACTTACTACATGGGATTATACCTTTTTTCTACAGCTCAGTCAATCTTCGTAGCTACTCGGCCATCGTGATCGACTCCCTGGAATACATGAAACTCGACAGGAAGATCAAAGATATCGAGATCAGCAGCGATATCAGAACAGGATAAAGGACCTTACCTATGGTGAAATCCAGCATCGAGACCCCCTGGAGAGAGACCATCAAACGGGTTGTAGGGAGATTTTTGCTGAAGATCCCCAACCAGTCGGGAAACATCGAGTGAGGAATTATGGTACCGCTCAGTATCAACAACGAGGTGACCAGAGTAACAGACGTCAACTGGGCGCTCCTCGAAGAGCTGAAGACCATCCCGATCGAGAGGCCGATCGAGGTGAAGAGAACTATATAAACTTCGATGACCAGCAGATAAAGGAAGATGTTCGAAGCCACATCGAGACCCAGAACCTTTCCGGCCAGAAGGAACACCAGAACCTGCAGAGTAGAAAAGATAGAGAAACTGAGCGTCTTGGCGGCCATATAACTCATCCCGGAGAGATTAGAGAGTTTCAACAGGTCGATCACTCCGTTCCGCCTATCCTCGAAGGTTCCGCTTGCCGCTCCAATGGCGGTCACAAACATTATGGTTATCGAAAGAACCATGGGGAATAGCAGAGAAGAAAAGTTCAATTTCCTCTCGCGAATTCCTTCGACGGTGATCGCCGGAGCAACGTACTCCGGGTCTATCTCCACACCCTTCATGAACTCCGGATCGGCCACCACGGGAAGAGCTTTGAACTCTTTCAACACGTTGTTGAGCACCTGGTAGATCGCGACGGCCGTTTGCATCGATCCCGGATTAGGTACGAAGATCAATTCGGACGGTTCCTGGAACAGGAGTTTGTTCGCGAATCCCCTTGGAATGATGAAGACCCCGTCTAGGTCTTCCAGCACTCCGTCTATCTGGTCTCTACTAGAGAGCTGCACTATGTTCTCGCCCTTGAGCATTGAAGTGGCGTATTGCAGGAAAAAGAGACCTATGAAGGTTTTGTCTTCGTTGACGATCGCGATTTTCAGGTCCGTATAGCCACCGCTTTCCGATGTTATGGTAGAAATGAGGGCCAGTATCAGAGGCAGCAGAAACAACAGCAGAACGAAAGCTCGAGACTTTCTCATCAGAAGTAGATCGTTCAGCAAAAGCCCTGGGAATTTCAATTGATTAGCCTCCACGCCAAGCGAATTATTTCTCGCGATACCGGTCAGAACCGTACGATGATAGAATTATATCATTGAGAACCAGCTCGGGAGTTCAAGTGTCATAGAAGACAACAGCACTAAGGAGGTGGACGGTTTGAAAAAGATATGCTTTTTAGTGGTTTTGACGATAGCCGCTGTTTCTCTGGCCAGCGTAACCTCGATGGCCGAAAGGCTTCCCTCAGATTCCCATACCGTACTCGTTATGGAGGATTTGAAAGAAAACTACGCCAAATCTAAGGAAGTCGTTTTGATGGATATGATACTTAACCAGCTGGCCATTGAACAGCTGGTGGCCCAGTACGTAGAAATGCTGGCCTACAACAACGGACTGGATCCTAAGGACATCTACAAAGCCTTCGATGGCGATCTTGGGCTTGCGGTTTGGAGAGATTCCTCGGGCGACGACCGATTGATAGCTGTTCTTGGCCCTATGAAGGATCCGAGGACTCTGAAAAGCGCAGCCGAAAAGATACTGCCGCAACTTCTTCCGGTTGATTTCAAGATAAAGATGGCTACCGACAGCGAATACCTGTACGTCGGGGACATCGATCAGTACTCTCAGGCTGTCAGAGGCTTCGATTCGACGAAACTCATAGACGGCCTTCCGGCAGGATTCGGTTATCTCTATTCGGAGATGGACGAAAGCCTCACAAAGGCTTCCTTCAGAAACCAGGACAAGCTTATCGTGATGGAAACTTTGACCCTTCCGACGACCGAAGAAAGCATAGAGGCCTTCAGGAAAGCCTTCTCCGGTGGAGAGGTCACAGACCTGGAAGACATGAGTCACCTTCCGCTGGTTTCCATATTCGCCAGGCTAGGCGATATAAGCATGCTGGCAGACTACGCCGGAGATCAGCTAACCTCCGTTCCTCTGGATATCGAAGGCCTGGTCCCGGGAAATCTCAACACCGACGAGCTAGACGACTACCTTACCGGCGACTTCCTGGTCGATATAGATCTCTCCGTTGACGATATCTTCGCCAGTTTGATGGGCTCTCAGGGAACTTCCTCATCCCAGACATCCCAGATGAATATCACCTATATAGCGAGAGTGGGGTTTAGCGGTTCACTGGATGTCCTCAAAAATTCCATCGAAAAATCGAGTCCCGAAACAAAAATTGAAGTCAAAGGAGATACTCTACTCGTGGAAGGTCAGCACATGTGGATAGATAACGGATGGTTGTTCATCTCCTCCAGAGATAGAGATAAGACGGTTCAGACGCTCGACAACAGTGTCCCGTTGTTGAATTCAGCAGCCTATGCCGAGCTCTCTTCGATGATTCACGAACCAGGTTTCGCCAGGTTCTTCGTGGATAGCGGATATGTCCTAACCGGATTGATGGGAATGGATATCAACAGTGGTCTGCTTTTCGGCACGAGTTATCTTGCACAGAGTGGCGCAGTGAAAGGTATACTTTTGATCAAATAAAAAAAGAGCCCCTTCGCCAAGCGGAGTAGCGCGGGGCAGAACATCTCGTTGACATTATTATACCCTTTCGACATAGTGTTAGTCAAGTGTATACTCAGGGGTGGTCGGGGTTGAGACTGGATAAATTCCTGAAACAGAGCAGAATCATAAAGAGAAGAATACTCGCCAAAGAAGCGATCGAAAAGGGCTTCATATCGAGAAACGGGATTCAGGCCAAACCGTCTTCAGAAGTAAAGCCGGGAGACACAATCTCGATAAGATATTCCAATCGAACGCTGGTGGTTAAAGTTCTGGAAGACTTTGAAATAGAGATATTGAAAGAGATCAAAGAATAATTTCACCCGAAACTACGTTGTGGATCTCCCCGTCGTAAGATTGCAGCTGAAGTGACACCGGGGAGATCCTCTTTATTATACCTGTCAATTTCTCGTTTTCGTTGAGAGATACGGTTATTTCATCCCCCTCGACGAAGGCCTGAAGCTTCTTCCACCTTCTCGTGAGATACTTGGTCTTTCCCTTTATCATATACTTCTTTCTCAAGACCTCAACCCTGCGGAGTATTTTCTCTATCAGCAGGTTCAGAGGAATATATTCGTTTTTCAAGTAAGAGAGCGAAGTTGCAGAACTCAAGAGCTCCTTAGGCAGCTCGTTGTTCACGTTCAAACCGACCCCCACGACGATTCCTTTCAGTCTTTCTCCGGCGAAAACCGATTCGGTCAGTATTCCCGCAACCTTCTTCCCATCGATGAGAATATCGTTAGGCCATTTTATCTGAGCGTTTCTGTACTTCAGATCCCTAACGGTCTCAACAACCGCAACGGATAGAAGTTTCGTGTATGCGTTCGGTTCTGTTATTTGAAGCGGTTTAAAAATTATCGAAAACCAGAGTCCGCCGTCACCAGAAGACCACGAGCGACCGTATCTTCCGTAGGCGAAAGTCTGCGATAGAGACCAGATAACCGTGCCGTAAGGCAGCCTGTCGAGATTCTCTATGGCGAATTTATTGGTCGAATCTATTTCAGAGAAAGAGATTATCTTCTCCCCGATCATCAAATCGCTTCATCCCTCTCCAAGTTTGTTATTTGGCCCGCCAGTTCAAGACGGATCATTATCACCTTTTCTAGATCTCTTCTCCTCCACCGAAGGCATGATCCTCTATCGGGAACCTCCCTTCTTTAACGTCCCGGTCGAAGTGTTTCAGGGCGCTCACGATGTTCTCCTTCAAATTGGCGTACCTTTTAACGTACCTCGGCTCAGATTCATCGTTTATGCCCAGAAGATCGTGCCACTTCAAGAACTGTCCATCGCAGAACCGGCCCGATCCAAGTCCCAGCACGGGAACGGAGGCTTCCTGAGTGAGTTTTCCGGCGACTTCTTCCACCACCAGCTCCAGAAGTATCGCGAAGACCCCGGCCTCTTCAAGGTTTTTTACCGATTCGATGAGGCGCTTGATGCTCTTCTCGTCCTTTCCCTGTACCTGATACGTCCCCTCGAGGCTGGCGTGATGAGGAGTGATCCCTACGTGGCCCATGACGGGAAATCCTCTATCGACAAGGTATTTGATCAGCTCGGCCGTTTCATAACCTCCCTCGATCTTCAATGCGTTTGCACCGTGCCGTAAAAAAGCGATGGCGTTTTCTACGGCCTTCTCTCTCGATTGCTGGTACGAACCGAAGGGCATGTCGGCGATGATGAACCCATCTCTCGCCCCGCGCCGGACGGCCTTCAGAGACCAGAGCATCTCTTCCATGGTTACCGACAGAGTATCTTTCTTACCCATCACGTATGTACCGAGCGAATCGCCCACAAGAATCATGTCGATCCCCGACTCTAAAGCGAACTTCGCCTCGAAGTAGCTGAAAGCCGTTACCATCGATAATTTTCTTGAATCTTTCGACGCGATTATCTCACGTACGTTCATTCGAGAAGCACCTTCCCTTCAGAGAACTCGCTTTTATTGTGAGATAACAACCAGTAAAGGACCGTTGTATTCCCTCATCTACGATTATACATTTTTCTCTCTACTGGTACAGTAACGGCATTCTCACTGTCAATATTTCCCGGCGATTGCAGGCTGTTTTGCTTGTGTAATCTCAGTTTCTCTCACCAGGTTATATAATTGATGGAAGGAGAGAGTTTGATGAAAGCTAGGTTCGAGTGGCAACTTCCCTTTGTTATGGCAATTCTCATGGCCTTTGGTCTGGTGGTACTTTACAGCGCGACCTTTGGCGAGAGAGAGGAATACATGTTCGGGCGCCAGGTGGTGTGGGCTCTTCTTTCGTGGGCCGTCTTCGTTTTCACGGCGTACGTACTGAAAAGAAAAGTATGGAGAGATTTCGCCATTGCGCTCATGACGCTGTCTATAGCGGGCCTTGTTCTGGTGCTTTTCTTGAATCCCATCGAAGGATCGAGAAGATGGATAGATCTTGGCATCGCCAGTTTACAGCCATCGGAAATTGCGAAGTTTTCCTTGATACTCTTCCTCGGTTATCTTTATTCGCTCGAGACCAGGCGGTATCTTTCTTTTTTAGCAGGCTTGCTGGCGACGTTTCTGATCATGGGGTTGATCTATCTGGAACCCGATCTTGGAACGACGATAATCATCGTGGTGATCTGGTACTTTATGACACTGATAAGCAAAAAATTCGACAGATTGATGATAGTCATGACCGCTTTGATAGCCGTGGCAGTGCCGGCAGTTCTCATGTTCGGGCTCGAATCCTACCAGAGAGACAGGATTTTGAGTTTTCTCAATCCCGAAGAATACGCTTCCGGGGCCGCCTACAACACCATTCAGGCTATAAGGGCGATCGGTTCGGGTGGATGGACCGGAAAGGGATTCGTGCAGGGTACCATGAACAGACTGGGTTATGTGCCGGCCGATCACACCGATTTCATTTTTTCCGTGATAGGCGAGGAGTGGGGCTTTGTAGGTGCGATCACGGTCATATTGCTTTATTCGCTACTGCTATGGAGAATCTGGGCAATCACCAGAAGAACCGGTGATTTTTTTGGTAGACTCGTAATGAGCGGTTTTTTCGCCATGTTCGCTTTTCACGTGGTGGAGAATATCGGTATGAATCTCGGTCTTCTCCCGGTAACCGGTATTCCCCTTCCTTTGATAAGTTACGGAGGATCTTCATCGATGATATTCGCCCTGCAACTTGGAATAGTGCAGAGTTATGCTAGCAGAAGAGCAGATTACGATAAGAAGTAGAAAAAACAGCGATATTTCCAGGGAGGTATTTTATGAGACTTATTGAATCAGTACCTAATTTCAGCGAAGGCAAGAGAGCCGAGGTTATCGAAGAGATAGTGAACGAAGGTAGAAAGATCGATGGGGTATGGATACTGGATTACTCGAGCGACCCCAACCACAATCGCTCGGTTGTAACGCTCACAGGGGTTCCCGAGGCGATAGAGGAAGCCCTCTTCGATATGACGAAGAAGGCCCGAGATCTGATAGATCTGAAGAACCATTCCGGAGAACATCCCAGAATGGGCTCCGCCGATGTCATTCCGCTGATTCCAGTTATGAACACAACAAAAGACGAGTGTATAGAACTTTCCAGAAGGTTGGGCAGGAGAATCGGCGAGGAACTGTCGATACCGGTTTACCTTTACGAGGATTCCGCAACCAGCCCGGAACGTGTCAGTCTTTCGAACATAAGGAAGGGTGAGTTCGAGAACTTCAACTCCAAGATCACCCAGGAGGCCTGGAAACCCGATTTTGGACCTTCTTCTGTTCATCCTTCGGCTGGCGTGGTCGCTGTCGGTTGCAGGGAATACCTTATCGCCTTCAACGTCAATCTGGGAACCGACAACATAGAGATAGCCAACAAGATAGCCAAGGCCATAAGACACATAAGCGGCGGCTTTCGCTATGTCAAAGCCCTCGGGTTCAGACTGGAAGACAGAGGCATAGTGCAGGTCTCCATGAATATGACCAACTACAGAAAGACACCGCTCTTCAGGGTTTACGAAGTCATAAAGTCCGAGGCCGAACGATACGGAGTTTCTATCGTGGGATCGGAAATAGTTGGCCTTACACCCCTGCAGGCCCTCGTAGATGTTGCCGAACACTATCTCAAACTGGAGAAGTTCGATTCGTCGTCGATTCTCGAGAAGAGAGTTCTCGACTTCATTTCGAGGGAAGGAGAGTAGAGTGAAACTCGATCTGGCCATACTGAACCTTAACTCAATCGTAACTCCGGTCGCCCACGGACCGGTCAGGGGGAGAGATATGGCCCGCATCGAATGTATAAAGGAAAGCAACATCGGAATCCTTGATGGGAAAATCGAATACGTCGGACCGGAAATACCAGTCGCTGAAAAATATATCGACGGCCGTGGGTTGATCGCCATGCCGGGGTTTATAGACTGTCACACACACATCCCCTTCACAGGTAACAGGAGCAAGGAGTTCCTCATGCGGCTGGAAGGCCGGAGTTATATGGACATAATGAAGGCCGGCGGTGGAATAAGATCGACAACGGAAGCGGTGAGAAAGGCCCCGGCTACCTCTTTGATGGCCGAGTCTTCGCGATTTCTCGACTCCATGCTCTCCCTGGGAGTCACGACTGTCGAGGGTAAGAGCGGGTACGGTCTCGACAGAGATGGGGAGCTCAAGCAGCTTCGTGTTCTCGAAGCGCTCGACGAAATACACCCGGTCGATGTCTTCTCGACTTTTCTGGGTGCTCATGCCCTGCCGCGAGAGTATTCATCCAAAGACGAATACCTCTCCTCATTGATCGAAACGTTCGATGAAGTTCACAAACTGACAGATACTATCGATATTTTCTGTGAGGATGGGGTTTTCAACGTAGATCAATCGAGACGTTACATGCTCGCCGCCAGAGACCGTGGCTTCAGGATCAGAATACACGCCGACGAGCTCTCCTCATCGGGAGGCGGTTTGCTTGCCGTGGAACTGGGGGCCGTTTCCGCCGACCACCTGATATCGGCCGACGATGCCACCATCAAGGCGCTTGCGAAAAGCGACACCATCGCCACGCTCCTTCCCGGAACCTCCTTCTTTTTGAACGAGAGTTTCGCAAGTGGCAGAGAATTGATCGATCGGGGGGCGATCGTCGCCATAGCATCGGATTTCAACCCGGGCTCCTGCAACATATACAACCCCTTCATCGTCATGTTTCTCGCCGTCACCAGGTGCGGCCTCAAGGTTGAAGAAGCAATAACCGCCTACACCGCCAACGCGGCGGCCGTTCTCGGGGCCGAGGACAGGAAGGGATTGATCAGAGAAGGTTACGACGCCGATCTAGTGCTACTGAGAGCCGGGGATTACTCGGAAGTGGTGTACAATTTCTCGAGGGATATAGTCTCGAATGTCATAAAAAGCGGAACTGTAATCGGATGAACATAAGGGTAATTCTAACGGGAAAACCGAAATCGGATTTTGTCGTCCAAGGTATCGAGCAATATGACAAATGGCTCAAACCGTACGTGAGAATCGAAATCCGGCATCTTCCCCTGGGCGGAGGAACGGACAGAGAGAGGGAGAAGATCAAGGAGAAAGAAGGCAAAAACTACCTGAAACTTTTGAGACCCGATGAAACTGTCGTTCTGTTGCATGAACAGGGTGAACAATACTCATCGGTAGAGTTTGCACAGAAGCTACAAAAATGGCAGAATATAGGAGTGAAGAATCTGTCTTTTCTCCTGGGAGGACCGCTCGGTTTCAGCGACGAGCTTCTCTCGAGAGAGTGGCAGAAATTATCGCTGTCCAGAATGACTTTCACACACGAGATGGCTCTCATGCTTCTACTCGAGCAGCTCTACAGGGCCTATTCTATTCTGGACAACAGGACATACCATTACTGATCTGGAGGTGTAAAAAAGAAGTGGGCGACCCTACTAGTAGCGAGGACCCTGTGTCGCTTTTATTGAACCTGGCCTTTCTGATTCTATTGCTGTATCTATCGGGACTTTTCTCTGGATCTGAAGCGGCTCTAATGTCCGTGAGCAAATTGAAATTGCGCGAGCTCTCGGAGAGTGATGAAAAAAGGCTCAGCAAATCAGTTAAGAATTTCATTGACAATCCCAACAGCATTCTGACAGCTATTCTGGTAATGAACAACATAGTGAACATTCTCGCCTCTTCACTCGCCACGCTTCTTGCAATCCAGCTGTTGCCGCAGAACTCTGCAGGTGTCGCCGCTGCGATAGTAACCGGCGTGATGACTTTTCTGATACTGGTCTTCGGTGAAATAACACCCAAGATCTTTGCCAGAGAGAACCCCGAGCGTTTTTTCAAGAGAGTTATAGTTTTTATAACCATCTTAACGTCTGTTCTCAGGCCCCTACTCTGGTTGCTTCTGCGCATCTCGAATCTCTTCATAGTCATAGTGGGTGGAAAAAAAGTCCCGTACGCTCCGTTCATAACGGAAGATGAGATAAGATCTGCCGTGGACGCCGGACACGAAGAGGGCGTTCTTCAATCCGAAGAGAGAATGATCATGAAGCGCACTCTCGAGTTGAAGGATATCTCGGTCAAGGAGATAATGACTCCGAGGGTCGAGATAGTTTCACTGGAAGAGGACGCACCGCTCATAGAATTGATGGAGCTCGTAGAATCGGAAGGTTATTCGCGTTATCCCATATACAGGGAAAATGTCGACAGGATCGTCGGGGTTTGTTATGCGAAGGATCTGCTCAACTTCATCCTGGATAGGAAAGATAACGATCTTCTCCAGGTCGTCCATGTCAAAGAAATAATGAGGGCGCCCTACTTCGTTCCCGAAACTAAAAAGGTCGATGACCTTCTCAGAGAGTTCAAAGAGAAGAAGAACCATATGGCGATAGTTATCGACGAGTACGGGGGGACGGCCGGCCTGATAACCATGGAAGACGCTATAGAGGAATTGACCGGTGAAATACTGGACGAGTACGACGAAGAGTCCGAAGAAATGATGATAGAAAAGGTCAGCGACAGCGAGTACATAGTCGATGGCATGACGCCTATAAACGATATCGAGAGGGAGCTCGAACAGGTCTTTCCCGATACCGAGTTCGAAACTATCGGCGGCTACTTGCTGGAGGTTCTCGAAAGATTTCCCGAAGTGGGAGAGAAGATAATAGTCAACGGCTTTACCTTCGAGATCCTGGCAGCCGGAAAGAACAAGGTCGAAAAGATCAGGCTAAGCGTTGACAGGAGGAGCGTCGATGAAAGACAGTTCAAAGGAGAACATACTGATACAGAAAGCTATTGAAGCCATGGAGAACTCCTATTCTCCCTATTCGAATTTTCCGGTGGGAGCGGCCCTTCTGACGGTGGAAGGGGAGATCTTCACCGGTACGAACGTCGAGAACGCGTCGTTCGGTTTATCGATCTGCGCCGAGAGATCCGCGATAGCCTCGGCCGTGTCCAGGGGGCGGAGAAGTTTCAGGGCTATAGCCATCGTCAGCAAGAGAGATGAAGCGACTTCTCCCTGTGGAATGTGCAGACAGTTCATGGCCGAATTCGGAGACTTCGAAGTGATACTGGTGGGGAAGGACAGTGTTGTAAGAACAACTGTTTTCGAGCTGCTCCCCATGCACTTCGAACTGGAGGAATGAAATGGAGATTTCGTTGCATAAAGAGGAGATCTTCTCCGGAAGGATATTGAAACTGGAGAGACATCTGGTGAAGTTGATCGACGACAGCGAGGCTTCCAGAGAGGTGGTAAGGCATCCTGGAGCCGTGGCAGTCGTCGCCTTCAAGGGAGAAGAACTGCTGCTGGTAAGGCAGTACAGGTTTCCTGTTCAGAAGTATATGCTGGAAATACCGGCCGGCAAACTCGATGAAGGAGAGGACCCCGTGAACTGCGCCAGGAGAGAACTGCTCGAAGAGACCGGTTACGGACCGGTGAGGCTTGAAAAACTGACGGTGATAGAGACTTCGCCGGGCTTTTCCGACGAGGCGATCCACATTTTCACCTGCGAAGTCGAGAGGGTCGGAGAATCCGATCCCGACGAAGGTGAGTTCGTCGAACCGGTCTTTATGAGAATCGAAGAAGTGGTAAAGAGGATACTAGAAGGAAGCATAAGCGATAGCAAGACAATTTCCGGTGTTCTACTTGCCCTGCGCAGAAAGGAGAGTCTATGATGAAAATGAATAGGGTGAGATTCGCTCCAAGTCCCACCGGCTATCTGCACGTTGGCGGCGCGCGTACCGCGCTTTTCAACTACCTTTTCGCCAAGCATTACGACGGCAAATTCGTGCTCAGGATAGAAGACACAGACATTTCCAGATCTACGAAAGAGTACGAAGGGCAGCTGATGGAATCTCTCCTCTGGATGGGAATAACCTGGGACGAGGGGCCGGATGTCGGGGGAGAGACGGGTCCGTACAGACAGACCGAGAGGACCGATATATACGTGAAAATGGTCGATGAGTTGATAAATTCCGGCAAAGCCTACAGAGTCTATGCCTACCCAGAAGAGATAGAGACGCTTCATGATGATCTCCTCTCCCAGGGCAAGCCGCCCCACTACGATCAGCAGATGCTAGAGAAGTTCAACACTCCCGAAAGGAAAAAGGAGTTCGAGGGCGGGGGTCTCAACCCAGTGGTTTTTTTTAAGATGCCGAGAAAGGAATACCGTCTCCTCGACCTGATAAAGGGCGAAGTTATTTTCAAAGAAGGCGCGATCGGCGATTTCGTGATACTCCGCTCCAACAACCAGCCCATCTACAACTTCGCGGTCGTCGTCGATGATATATTGATGGAGATCACGCACGTAATAAGGGGGGACGATCACCTTTCAAACACCCTTCGGCAGCTCGCGCTTTACGAGGCCTTTGAAGCGCCCATCCCTTCGTTCGCCCACGTATCGATGATCCTTGGTCCCGACGGTAAAAAACTCAGCAAGAGGCATGGAGACACATCGGTCGAACAATTCAGGGACAGAGGTTTTCTCCCGGAAGCCTTTTTCAACTTTCTCACCCTTCTTGGATGGTCGCACCCGGAGGGAAAGGAGATACTTTCCTACGGCGAAATAATAGAGAGTTTCACCATAGACAGGGTCAACACCAGTGCGGCTATATTCGATGAAGCCAAAGCTCGCTGGATGAACGGGGTTTATATACGCGAAGCCGATCTGGATAGAATTACCGATCTCACCATACCCTTCCTCGTGCAGGCCGGGCTGATCTCGCTCGAGGAGGCCGGTGCGAACCTGAAGTGGCTAAAGCGGGCCATCGATTCGGTGAGAAAGGGTGTGGAATTACTGTCGGAAATACCTGAAAAGATGAAGCTCTACTTCGAAGAAATCCAGGTGAGACCTCTGAGCCCCGAGAACGAGGAACAGCGGAAGGTCTTCAGATCACTCGAAGCTTTCAAGGACAGGATAGAGTACCTGAACAGCTGGAGCAACGAAGAGATAGTCTCGACGATCAAAGAGATACTAAAGGAGATAAAACCCGACAGGAAGTCCTTCTACATGAGCCTGAGACACGTGTTGACTGCCAGCGAAGAGGGACCGGAACTCGTAGATGTCGTCTTCCTGCTCGGCAGAAACAAGACCCTGCACCGTCTCCAGCAGGCCCTTAGACTTCCATAAAAAAGGCCCCTGAAAGGGGCCTTTTTTATGACTCTTTCTCGTAAGGTTCGCCATCTGCCGCAGGAGATCGTGTCTTACCTATGAAACCTCCCACAACTATCAGCGTCACTATGAAGGGCAACATATTGAAAAGCGGTTTCACGTTGGCCGAAACAGATACGATCGAACTGCTCTGCAGCTGGAGGTTCATGGCTTCGGCGGCACCAAAGAGAAGGGCCGCCCACATTGCGCCCGCGGGGTTCCAATTCCCTAGTATCATCGCGGCCAGAGCTATGAAGCCCCTCCCGTGGATCATGTTCTCGACGAACCTTCCCAGCTCTCCCACTGAGAGGAAGGCTCCGCCTAGACTGCTCAGGGCTCCGCTCATGAGGACACCGAAATATCTGGTCTTGAAAACGTTTATACCTAGAGTATCGGCCGCTTCGGGGTTTTCACCGACCGCCCTCATCCTCAAACCTAGAGGCGTCCTGTACATCAGGATCCAGCTAGCTATAACCGCGGCGATCGCCAGATAAGTGAAGGGGCTCATAGAGCCGAAGATGTCGCCGATGAAGGGTATTCCCTTCAGCCAGCCTATCTCTATGTAGGGTACCCTTCCTATGAAATCCGTCTGACCCTCGTTGCCGAAAATGGGAATCATGAGAAAAGAGGTGGTACCCTGAGCGACGATAACCAGGGCCGTTGCGCTGACTATCTGGTTGGCCGACCAGCGTATGCTCGCCCACGCGTGGAACCATGTGAACCCAACCCCTATTATGACCGCCATCAAAACGCCGATCCAGGCGTTCCCCGTGATGAAAGTGAAGACTATAGAGTTGAAGGCGCCCATCAACATGATCCCTTCGAGAGCGATGTTAGTAACCCCTGTGATCTCGCTGTAAGTACCGCCCAGGGCGGAGAAAATCAGAGGCGTCGCAGAAAGCAGAGTCAACTTATAGAAAAGCGGATTAACGAGAA